>NZ_JAASHD010000008.1:0-93732 GCF_019734375.1 Clostridium sp. K04 | reverse complement strand
TTAACATGAACGTACCCGTATGGGTTATTTTTTTTGCAATTAATTAGTGTTGCACTTGATATTGTAATTTATCATAAATAAAAAAATACTAGCTATATCAAAGAAAAATTTATTATATAAATCTTCCTTTAATATAGCTAGTTTAACTAAATTATAATACTTTTGATAAAAAGTCTATTGTTCTTGAGTTTTTTGGATGTGAGAAAATTTCTTCTGGAGTTCCTTGTTCAACTATATTTCCTGCATCCATAAATAAAATTCTATCTCCAACTTCTCTTGCAAATCCCATTTCATGAGTAACAACTACCATTGTCATACCATCTTTTGCAAGATCTTTCATAACACTTAATACTTCACCAACCATTTCTGGATCTAATGCAGATGTTGGCTCATCAAATAGCATAACATCTGGCTCCATAGCTAAAGCTCTTGCTATTGCTATTCTTTGCTTTTGTCCACCTGAAAGTGATGATGGATAAGCTTTTGCTTTATCAGTTAGGCCAACCCTCTCTAATAATTCAAATGCTTTCTTTTCTGCTTCAGCCTTACTAATCCCCTTAACCTTAATAGGTGCTATTGTTAAGTTTTCTAATACAGTCTTATGTGGGAATAAATTAAATTGTTGGAATACCATCCCCATCTTTTCTCTGATCTTATTTATATCAACCTTTTTATCAGTTATACTATTTCCTTCAAATACTATTTCTCCTGATGTAGGTTCTTCTAATAGGTTTAAACATCTTAAAAATGTACTTTTTCCTGATCCTGATGGTCCTATTACAACTACAACCTCACCTTTTTTTATATGCTCATTTATTCCTTTTAAAACATCATTTTTTCCAAAACTTTTATGAAGATTATTAACGTGAATCACTTTTTTTCATTCTCCTTTCTATAAGAGATATAATTCTACCTAATGTAAATGTCATAATAAAGTAAAATACTGCTGCTACTATGTATGGCTCTAATCCAAGATATGTAGAACCTACAACAACTTTCCCTGCAAACATTAATTCATTAACACCTATTATTGAAGCCATTGATGATTCCTTAATTATTGCAACGAATTCATTACCTATAGCAGGTAAGATATTTTTAACAGCTTGTGGTATTACAATTAACATCATTGCTGTGCTCTTTTTCATTCCTAAACTTCTTGCAGCTTCCATTTGACCCTTGTCCACTGCTTCTATACCAGCTCTTACTATTTCTGATACATATGCTGCTGAATTTAATGCAATTGCTATAACTGCTGATGTAAATGGACTTAAATCTATTCCAAAGAACATCTTAGATCCTGCATACATAATTAAGATTTGTAATAACATTGGTGTTCCTCTAATTATTTCAATATAAACAACCGCTATTATCTTTAAAGGCTTTATATTCCAAATATGAAAGTTTGACGTCTTCATAAAGAATAATAAAGATCCAAATAGTGCTCCAAAAAATACTGTAATTAACGAAATTAATAATGTATATTTAACCCCTTCAAAATAGTAAGGTAAATAATTTGGCACGAAGCTAAAATCAAAATTCATTTTTTTCATCCCCCTCAATATCAACTATTCATAGTAATATATTAATAAAATTTACTATTTAACAGTTTAGAGAACATAGTTACATCCCCTAAACTGCTATAACTAAATTCTATATTTATTATTCAGCAACTCCTGCACTTGCAGCTAATTCATTTGCTTTTAATATATAATCGTCCATCTTTCCTGATTCATTTAATTCATTTATAACTTCATTTATTTTAGCTAATAATTCTGGATTATTTTTAGCAACACCTACTGCATTACCACCAGTTTTTTCTTCATAAGTAGGTTCACCTACTGCTAAATCTGGATTATTTTTAACTGCCATTTCAGCAACCGGCTTTTCCATTACTATTGCATCAACTTTTCCAGATTTCAATTCTAATATTAAATTATTAACATTAGCTAGTAATTGTAAATCCGCATTTGGAATTTCTGCCTTTGCTATTTGTTCTTGAGTTGATCCTAGTTGTGCTCCAACTTTTGCACCTTCTAAATCAGCAAATGTTTTATACTTGTCTGCATCTTCAGTTCTTACTAATATTCCATGTTGTGAGTTATAATAGATATCTGAGAAATCTACAACTTTAGCTCTTTCTTCAGTTGGATTCATTCCTGAAATTACAACATCAACCTTTCCTGCTGGCAATGCTGATACTAATGCATCAAAATCCATTTCTTGAATTACTAATTCAACCCCTATTGCATCAGCTATTTCATTAGCTATATCTACATCAAATCCACCAATAACATCTTTTCCATTTTCATCTATGTAGTGGAATTCATATGGTGCATAATCCGCGCTCATTCCTACAACTAATTTACCTTTTTCTTGTATTGTTTCTAATAAGTCAGTGCTATTATTATCTGATGCTTTGTTACTTGATGCCCCACATCCAACAAAACCCATAGTCATTACTCCTAACATTACTGCTGCTATCACTTTTTTCATTAATCCTTTTTTCATATTTAAATCCCCCTCGACTATTCATTGTTAATCTTTTCCTTGACCTCGGTATAATTATACAACACATTATCATATTTATGCAACACTCTTTTTGATTTTTTTATATTTTTTTATATTTATGCATAAATATTATAGTTTTTATGAATATTTATATAACATTTATGAAATTTATAATATTTTCCTACAATTCCCTTATTTTTTTATACATATTTTATACATATCTTCTGCATATATATTTATATTTTCTTTCAAAAATAGCAAGCAATAATATTAAAATTAAATTATTTCATTAAATTTGTCCATTTTTATATCCATCATGAATAAAATATTATGAATAACTTAATTTTATTAGGAGTGAAATTAATGACAACACTAAAAGAGAGACATCTCTTTCCTGGTGGAAACACCTCTAAAGGCTTCTATTCATTTTATAGATATGTACTTTCTCAAGATGATGCAAAACGTATACTTTGTATAAAAGGTGGCCCTGGTACTGGAAAATCTCAACTTATGAAAAAAATTGCTGCTTATTTCAGCAAAAAAGGATATACAATAGAATATCATCATTGTTCTTCAGATCCGAATTCTTTAGATGGAGTTTTAATTAAAGAATTAAACATAGCTTTATTAGATGGTACATCTCCACACATTGTTGATCCTATAAATCCTGGAGCTGTAGATGAAATACTTAATATGGGTGATGCCTTAGATATGGATGTACTTTCTAAAAACAAAAAAGAAATTATCTCTTTAAACAAGGAAATTGGTAAGAACTTTAAAAGAGCTTATAGATATTTAGGCTCTGCTAAATGCATTCATGATGATTGGAGCAGTCTAAATTACGAATCTTTAGATTCTAATAAGATTTCTAATATTATCGAAAACCTAAAAAATAATATCTTTAAGTCTGATAAAATTGGATATGGCGGCGAACGTCATCTTTTCGCAACTGCAATTACACCTGATGGAATAATTACTTATGCTGATCAGCTTAGTAGTGAATTTAAAAAGAAATATGTATTAACAGGTGGCCCTGGCTTTGGTAAGACTGATATTTTAAAATTTATAGGCAGTAGTGGTCAAAAGAAAGGTTTCTTTATTGAATATATGCATGATCCTTTTGTTCCTGAAAGAATCGAGCATATTTTTATTCCTGAATTATCAACCTGCATTATAAGCAATAATGAAATTAACCAAGCTAATTATACTGGTATTGAATATAATTTATTTGACTACACTAAATCTAATTTACCATCTTCAAAAATTGACGATATAAAATATAATAGTAATTTATTCTATGAATTAGTTAATAAGAGTATTTCTTTAATCCATAATGCTCATATATTACATGACGAATTAGAAAGTTATTATATTAAAGCAATGGATTTTTCTGTTGCTAATGATATTTATGATAATGTTATTAAGAAATTAAGTAAATACGAATAAATTAAAAAGATTACATCAATGTTATTAAATATTGATGTAATCTCCTTTTACTTTTTTTACTTAACAACCAATTAAATTACTAACCATAATCCAATAATTTAAATATGTTTTTTTCTCAAAAATATGATACTACATTTTTAATATTCCCTGTTTCATTCCATCGATTAAAACTTATTCTCTTTTTGGAATTAAAATATAATTTGATAAGTTAATATTTAATTTTTATCAAACCTCATATTTTGTATATTTTTACAAAGCAAATTCATTTTATTTATTTTTATTTATTCACTATAACATAAATCATTTTACACTAATTCATCTCAAGGGTATATCATATGTCTTTCATCCCTATACGAATCTGTTATATCAAATTGTTGTTAACAACAATTTGATATAACAGATTCGTATAGGACTTAACTGCTACTCTATAATCTTATGTCTGACTATAAATTTCATTTATATATAATCTAGAAAAAGCAACCTTTTTTAACTTTTAAGTAGCACAACTAAACCACTATCTAATTTGAATAGTGGCTTCTTAATCATCACAATATATAATAAAAATTCTCCCTCATTTTCTGACTATATATCAACACTTTATTTTTAGAATTAAGTTTATACTTCTAATTCTTTTAGTTTTATTGAATTCCATGTAATATACGTACTTATTTCTACACCTAAATTAATTTTAAATTTTATTCTTTCTTCAATTGGTATACAATTTTTATATTCACCATTATTTTTATATTCAAAAGCCCTCAAACTTAAATAATCACTTAGGTATTTACTTGCAATACCTCTAAATTTTTTTAGCCATAATTTAGCTTTAATAGAATACTTTCTATGAGTGTTTTTCTCAATTTTCTCATTTAACTTGCTCTTATTTACTTCTATGAATACTTTACAAAAATAATCAAGTCTTGCATCTATCATTCCAACTATGTATGCCTTCTCATCTATGCGTTGTATTAATTTTTTCTTTATTTCATTAAATCCAAAGTACCTTCTACCAGCTATAACTGAAATTATGTTAATAGAATCATTTACACCATTAATAGTTACAATCTTATCTCTTTCTTTAGTATTTATATTTCTACTACCTTTAAAATTCTCAGTTGTTACTAGCTTAGTAAACTCTACATAAGAATCTATTCTTTCAATATGATTTTTTATCTTTAAATCATGTAAAAATCTATGTCTCCAATAAAATGACGTTACTAAAGTAATATTTAATGCTTTAGCACATTCCCTTAATGTTAGTCCATTAATAAAAACATCATAGTATTTTACACAGTTCTCCTTAAATTTTTTAGAACATCTAAAAGGATTATTGCTCTCCTTAGTAAATGTTTTTTCACATTTTGTATTCTTACATCTATATCTTTGAATTCCTTTATAACTTCCAAACTTAATAAATTCAGTACATTCGCAATATGGGCATTTTTCACTTTTATCCTCAATATTATCTACTTTTAATTCATTTATAATTTTATTATTTCTTCTCTGATTTATAATTAATTTTTTATATGCATTTCTCATAACTCATCACCAGTTATGATTATTAACATATGACTTAAGTTCTAAACCGCATTATTATAAAATTTATTCATTTAATAAAGTTTTTAGTATAAAAAGGGATGGTTTAAAAATAACCATCCCTTTTTATCAACATAATCTATTTATTTTCTTAAATCTTCATTTTTAACTATAACATCATACCCTGTGTAAGCTAATGCTAATGCTGCAACTAATAATCTATCATGAGCCTTATCTGTAGTTGTAGTATCAGCCATTTTAGTTGTATGCCCTGATAGCGGACAATCTGTTAACCCTATATACGGATGAATTGTTGGAGCAACATGACTCACATTACCTATATCACTTGATGCTAAGCTCTTTTCTGGAGCATTTATTTCTGTAATTCCTAATGTTCTTAAGTTTTCATTAAACATTTCTGATAATGTTTCATTAGTTTTTAAGTTATCATATGGTAATTCATATCTATCCATTTCTAAAGTTGCACCAGTCATTAAGGCTGCCCCTTCGGCAATCTTTTTAACTTTTTCTAAAACATCATAAACTTTTTCTCTAGTTTCTGCTCTTAAATAGAATTGTGCTACGGCTTCATCTGGAACTATATTCGCAGCAACTCCACCCTTAACAATTATTCCATGCATTTTTACATCTGGAGTTACATGTTGACGAAGTGCATCTATTCCATTGAATAATTGAATAACACTATTTAATGCATTTATTCCCTTCTCTGGACAAGCTGCTGCATGAGCTGTTTTACCTTTGTATGTAAATTGAATTGCATATAGTGCATTACTTGATCCACTTGCTCTTGTTTCCCCTGCTGGGTGTACTATCATTGCTGCATCTAATTCATCAAATGCTCCAGCTTCTGTTAAAATAACTTTTCCACCATTTGTTTCTTCTGCTGGTGTTCCATAAACTATAACTTTACCACCAATTTCAGATAAAACTTTACTTAATGCAACTCCTGCTCCAGAAGATATAGGCCCTATCATGTTATGTCCACATCCATGTCCTATTTCAGGAAGTGCATCATATTCACATAAATATCCTACTGTTTTTCCTGGTTTTCCACTATCAAAAGTAGCTTTAAATGCTGTTTCCATCCCAGCATAAGGACATTCTATTTCAAATCCATGCTCTTTTAAGAATGTTGTTAATGCTTCAACAGCTTTATATTCTTCGTTTCCTAGCTCTGGATTATTGTATATGTAATCACTTATTTCTACTAATTTTTCTTTAATTAATTGACCTTCATTATATATTCTTTCCTTCATTTATTCTTCCTCCCTTGTAAAACAAATTAATAAGAAATTTAGTTAGTAATTAATAGTTTTAGGTTAGTATTTGAATATAAAGCCTCTAGGAGCTTATTACTAATATTCCTTTAAAATTCAGTTTAATTGAATTTATTCTTAAACTACTACCTACAAATTATAAGCTACAAACTTATAATTCCTAACTATTACTTACTAACTAATAACTATTTACTATTACTTACCAACTCTTAAATATTGATCTAACTTTTAACTATTAATTCTTAACCAGCTAACTTAGCTATTAACCATTAATTCTAACTGATAACCTAATTACTAATTTAACTATTAACTAAATTAAGCCCATCCCATCATCATTGCACAAGTTACAAATATAATTCCAAGTGCAAATAAGATTATTTGTAATGGCATAATCCATTTAACCCATTTTGAATATGGTATTCCTGACATTCCAAGACATGCCATTAATACTCCTGATGTTGGGAAGATAGCATTTGAGAATCCATCTCCTAATTGGAATATTAAAACTGTTGTTTGTCTTGATATCTCAAGTAAATCACCAAGTGGTGCTAATATTGGCATAGTTAACGCCGCTTGTCCTGAACCTGAAATAACAAAGAAGTTTATAAACATTTGAACTGGTAACATTACACATGCAGCTAATAATGATGGTAATTTACCTATAAATGATGATAAACCATATAATATTGTATCTATAATTTGAGCATTTTCAGCAATTATAACTATAGCTCTTGCAAATCCAATTACCATAGCAGCTCCAATCATATCCTTAGCTCCTGCTATGAATGCTTCTGCCATTTCATCAGCTTTTAATCCACCAACTATTCCTGCAAATATTCCTGTTATTAAGAATACAGCTGCTATTTCTGGAATCCAGAATCCTGCTTTTAGAACTCCCCATATAATAACTGCTAAGCAAACACCGATAGATGCAATAATAATTTTATGTGAAACTGTAAATTTAATTTCCTCACTTTGAGTTTGACTTAATTTTTTACGTTTTTCTTCATCTAATTTATACATTGGGCTAAATTCTGGATTTTTCTTAATTTTTCTTGCATAAATCATTAAGAATATAACTCCTACAGCGGTTGTTATAACCCATAAAATAGTACGGTATGCTAATCCTGAGAATAGTGGAATTTCAGCTATTGATTGTGCTATACCTACTGTAAATGGATTAAGCATAGCTGTTGCAAACCCTACGATACATCCTAAGTAACTTATCCCTACTGCTAATATACTATCAAATCCAAGTGCTAACATTAACGGAACTAAAATTGTTATAAATGGTATAGCCTCTTCAGTCATACCAAAAGTTGCTCCTCCAAGAGAAAACAGTGTAAATATAATAGGAATTATTAATAATTCATTACCTTTAAAAATATTAACAACTTTAGCAATAGCTGAATCTATTGCTTTTGTTCTAGTTATTAAACTAAATGCCCCACCAACTACGAATAAGAATGCTATAATTTCTGCTGATTGCTCTAATCCGCTTATCGGTGCCTGCATTACTGAAAATAATCCTTGTGCTTCATTTTCAACATATTGGAATGAACCATTTAATACTACAGTTCTACTTTGTCCATTTACTTCTGTAACTACTCTTTCATATGCTCCACCTGGAACTATATATGTTGCTATTGCCATTAATATTATTATTGAAAAAATAATAACTAATGTATGTGGAACTTTTATTCCATTACTAAATTTTTTCCAAAAACCTTTTCTTTCGTTTTCTACTACGTTTTGCATTAGTTTAAAATCCCCCCTGAATTTATTATGTGACATTCTAGTTGAAGGAGATATCTTTTTAAAAGCTTCATGCTAATAAGTGATAGTTCTTCACAGTTTAATTAAAACAAAAAAAGCCTTGAGTTTATCACTCAAGACTATATTACTAACAAAAACTAATAAAATTTAACTCTTATCTTTTGTAAAAATATAACCATATTAGTGATAGCTCCTCACAAAGCGAACTGTGACAGTGTTATGTATCTTCTACATAACCCCAATGTTATAGCCTCAAAGCATTAGCTATACATTTCGGCGAAATTTCCTTTCTGTTTACATCACTGTGCTTACCTCCGCAAACATACTATTAAATATCGCAACCTCTACCTACTTCATATCTATTTGTCACTTATAATATACATTTTTTTATGTATATTGTAAAGATAATTTTGTATAATTATAAACTTTTCCGTCTTAATTCCTCAAAATACTACATATATAATCTACTTATAAGCCTAATTTAATATTTACATTAATTAATATATATTCTTGTATTTATATCCAATTTCAATACTTATCTACAGCAGCATTTAATGTCAATTTATATCCATAATGATATGTATGTGAATATTCAAAAACTTCTCCACCTTCTAATATTGCCACTTGCTCTATATGAAGAATAGGTGATTCACATTCTAATTCTAGTAGTTCCATTAATTCTTCACTTGATATTAATGCTTCAACTACACGTTGTGCCGTAGATATTTTATATCCACACTTCTCTAAATATTTATATAACGAATCACAATCAGTTTTCTTTAAATTGGGAAACATCTTTACAGGCATATAAGTTATCATATATGAAACCGGCGACCCCTCGGCATACCTTACTCTTTTAACTTCCCAAACATTTTCTCCCAATTCTAAATTTAATTTATCTTTTATAGTCTTATCAGCTTCAACTATAGACAAACTAATTAATTTAGTTATTACACTATACCCCTTATTAATCATTTCCTTAGTATAACTTTGAATATTGCTAATATTGTCAGAAATTCTATTAGCTAAAACAATGCTACCTATACCTCTTTTTCTTGTTATATAGCCTTCTTTAACTAAATTATTGTAAGCTGATCTTACTGTCATTCTTGTAACATTAAATTTTTCACATAATTTATTTTCTGATGGTAATAATTCACCTTGCTTTATTTCACCAGAATCAATTAATTCTTTTAAATATTTTTCTATTTTAACATACATTGGTTCAACCATTCTTTAAACTCCTTTGTATACTACTATAAATATAAGATGTATATACAAATAATAATAGTATATATATTCTATTATATCATATTTACATCTCTAAATTTTTGTATATTATTTTTATTTATAGAAAATTAACGATATAACTTTAAGAAATATTTTCTTAAGCCATACCGTTAAATGTATAAAATGTATAAAATGTATAAGATATATAATATAAAAAATGGTTCGCTTATTTATTTTCTAACTTTACTAATCTTTCATAAACTTCTATAAATTCTTCAGCTAGTTGTTGAAAATTCATAGCATTCATTAAATGATCTTGTGCATGAATTAATAACACATTTACTTCTACGCTATTTCCTGAAGCTTCTTCAGTAATAAGCTTAGTTTGGAATGCGTGAGCTTTATGCATTTCTTCTTTTGATTTATTTATTAATTCTTTTGCTTCTTCAAAGTTACCAGCTTTAGCTTTGCTTAATGCATCATATGCTAATCCTTTAGCTTCTCCTGCATTAGCTATAAGACCAAATGATATTTCCATTAATTCTTCGTTCATATTTATATCCTCCTAAAGCTTACTGTAATTAGTAAGTTCTATGTTATTTTTTCTTAAATATTCTTGTACTTTTTCTGATGTTAAAATACTATATTCTTTCATTCTTTGCATTGCATAAGATGTTGAATTAACTAAGTACTCATCTACAAATGCTGGATGACACATGATATCTATTACATCATGCTTTTTAAGCTCATCCATATATTTTTCAAAATAATCCTCTGTTACATTTTCATTATAAAAACTTTCTGTCATTGGTATAACTTTGTCATAATCTAGTTTTGATTCAAATCCACCTCTTATAGGAAGATTATACTTCTTAACTATTTTCTCTATAACAGGTTTTAAACTTGATAATGTATGAACATGATGATGAGAATCCAAGTGATCAACATTTACACCACTATTAATAACCTTATTTATTTGGCTACAAAATTCTTCGTATACTTCATCTAAATCAAACTTTTCTTCTATAAGTTCATTAGTTATTCTTCTATAAAAGTTACCATTTTCATCTACTATTGTCTTATGATAATTTAAAACAGGTTTATTTAAGCTTAAAGTCATATGAACTCCACAGCCTAACCCTTTATTTTCTTTTAATAGTTCAACAGCATGATCAAAAGCTGGCATTCCTGCCATTATAGTAGTTGATCTTACTATTCCATTTTTATATGCTGATATTATTCCATAATTAACTGCTTCACTTAATCCAAAATCATCTGCATTTACTATTAATTTAGTCATATTAACACCTCTTCTATTTGAATTGTGGTAAATATTCTTTATGTGCTTCCATCATCTCATCTAGAATAGTTTTAGCTAAGTCATCTGATGGTATTAATGGATTTATACATAATGCTTGTAACGCTGCATTATAATCACCTTCAACTGCTGCCTTTGCTGCTAATATTTCAAATGCTTTTATTTCAGTAACTAATCCACTTACTGCAACTGGTAAATATCCTACTGATAAAGGTTTTGGACCTTCCTTAGTTATTACACAGCTCATTTCTGCTGCTGAATCTTCTCTAAAGTCTCTTATTGCACCATTATTTAATGTATTTACAACTTGAATATCCTTCTTATCATTGTAAATTGAGTTTATTAAGTTACAAGCTGCATCACTATAGTATGCTCCACCTCTTTTTTCTAATTGTGGTGGTTTAACAGCTAAATTTTCATCTTTATATAATTCAAATAAGTCGTCTTCTAAGGCTTTAACAGTTTCTCCTCTAGTTTTTCCATCCTTGAATCCTTCTAATTCTTCTTCTAACATTTCTTTATGTTTATAGTAATATTTATGATATGGACAAGGAATAACTCCTAGTGCTCTAACAAAATCAGCATTTAAAGGAATATCCTTTATATTTTGCATTGTTAATGATGAAGTAACGAATTTCTCAATTGCTTCTTTTGTTATATCTTTACCATCTAATCTTACATTCAATGCATAAACCATATGATTAAGTCCAGCAAAGTCCATTTCTACTCTATCTTTTTCCACTTCTAATATGTCTGCCATACCATTTTTAACACCTATTGGAACATTACATAATCCAATATATCTTCTAAAGTTTGTATATTTAAATACTGCTTCTGAAATTACTCCTGTTGGATTTGTAAAGTTAACAAGCCATGTATTTGGACAAAGTTCTTCAATATCCTTAATTATATCTAATACTACTGGAACTGTTCTAAGTGCTTTAAATAATCCACCTGCTCCATTAGTTTCTTGACCTATCACTCCATGTGAAAGCGGAATTCTCTCATCTTTTATTCTTGCATCTAATAATCCAACTCTTAATTGAGTAGTTACGAAATCAGCATCCTTTAATGCTTCTCTTCTATCTAAAGTTAGATGAACCTCCATATCCACTCCAGCTTTTTTTACCATTCTTTTGGCAAGATTTCCTACTATTTCTAACTTATGTTTTCCTTCTTCTATATCAACTAACCATAATTCCTTAACAGGTAGCTCTTTATGTCTTTTTATAAATCCTTCAACTAATTCTGGAGTATAGCTTGATCCTCCACCGATTGTAACTATTTTAATACCATTTTTCATATTGTCCACCATCCTAACATTTATATTTATAAATTTGCTTTAATTAATCTGTATGTATTGTATTTTATTTAATAGTTCTTATTTTCTATAATCTCATTTAAGATAGCATTTTATATGCTGATTTTTACTCACTTTGTAAATGAATATAAAACAAAATATAAAATGTTAGGAGTTTTGAGTTTGGGATAAAGTCAACATTTATGTCAACTTTATTCTTTTATTAACTCCAAACTCCTATGCTTATTTTTCTATATCAATTAAGCTACTTGATCCATTTCCATTTTTCTAGCATCCATCTTTTCTGCCATAGCCACGAATGGTAAGTATATTAAGATTGAAACTGCTATATTAACTATACATAAAACTGCTCCTGACCAATGTCCTGTTGCCATAAATCCACCAAGTATTGGAGGTGTAGTCCAAGGCATAGTTGCCATTATTATTGGATGAACTAATCCAAATGAAATTGATAAATATGATATTATTGTTGTAACAATTGGTGCTATTACAAATGGTATTCCGAATATAGGATTTAATACGATTGGTAATCCAAATATTACTGGTTCACTGATGTTGAAGATTGATGGTGCTAATCCTAAAGCAAGCATATCTCTTCTTCTCTTACCTGCAATTGCTATAGCAATTAATAATCCAATTATTACTCCTGATCCTCCCATGAATACGAAAGCATCAAAGAACGGTCCTGCTAATACATGTAATTGATCTAATGGAGCTCCATTTTGAATCATTTCTGCATTTTGTGCTCCTAAGTTAGTTAACATTGTTCCTGTGAAAGGTAATGCAATATTTGCTCCATGTAAACCAACAAACCATAATCCATGAATAAAGAATGCTATCAATATAGCTGATGGTAATGTATCTGTTATATTACTTAATGGAATTCCTAAGTATTTGTTTATTAAATCTGTTAAGAATTGTCCATCTACTGCTAATCTTATTAATAATCCTGCAACTGCAAATATAACTACTGTTAACATACCTGGGATTAACTTAGCAAATGATCTTGATACTGCTGGTGGAACCCCCTCAGGCATTTTAACTACTAATTGTTTTAGTTTTCCTAATCTAATAAATACTTCTGTTGATAAAATTCCTATTATAATTGCTGTAAATAATGCTCCTGTTCCTAAGTATGCAACTCCAATGAATCCCCAACCTTCTACTGCAGGTTGTCCATCAATTGCAATCTTTGCAACTTGTGGAATTAAAAGAATAAATATTGATGTTGCTATCATTGCTGATTGAAGCCCATTCTCCTCATATGATTTAGCTAAATTATATGCAACACCTATTACTAAAAGTAAAGCCATAATAGCTAATGTTCCAAACCATATATCTCCGTTTAATGATTTTATTTGCTGTCCAAATGTATTATCTGCTAAAAAGTTACTTAATGCCTTTATTGGTGCGTTATTTATAAGTGTTGCTAACGAACCTATTATTGTTAACGGTATCATTGCAACGAAAGCATCTCTTACTGCTACTAAATGTCTTTGTGCTCCCATCTTAGCTGCATATGGTGTAATGTACTTATCCATAAAAGCCATAAACTTTTCCATATCGTTCCCCTACCTTTATCTTGATATTTTTATAATTTCCCATTAATTCTCAATACCACTTTCTTTAAATCATACTTATATCTTATTTCTTTAATTCTAATGCTCTTTCTAAAACAGCTTTACCATTACATCTTCCGTAATCCATCATATTAATAACTTCTACTGGAATTCCGTGTGGTGCTGCTAAATCCTTAGCTTTACTTAAAATGTATCTAACTTGTGGCCCTAATAATAAAACATCGCACTTTTCAATTTCACTTTGTAGATTTACTTCTGAAATCGCCCAGATTTCACACTCTACTCCTTTTTCCTTTGCAGCCTCTTGCATTTTTGTTACTAATAAACTTGTTGACATACCTGCTGAGCAAGCTAACATAATTTTTATCATAATATATACCTCCAAACATTTATTTGATTCATGTATTCGTTTACTTACCTTATGTATACATTGTATATCCATTGTCTATACATTTCAAGCGTTTTTTAAAATATTTTTTTGTTTTTTTATTTTCATACTTATTTTGCACTATTTATATACACTTTATTAAAAACAACCTCCTTAAAATATTAATTTCTTATTCCAATTCATATCGCTTTCATTCTTTACCAACATATTTAAAATCAAATGTATAGACATTTAATTTTAATATATACATTTACTTCTGACTATAAAAAAAACTGCAAAGTTAATCCATTCATTCGATTAACTTTGCAGTCCTACTATTTATTTAAAATTAATTACCTTTAATCTATGTAGAGCTCTAGTTGCCATAATATATTTTACTAAATCATCTGTATTATCATCAAAATTAACTATTATAACTCCATCAAACTCAAGTCCTTTTGCATAATAAGAAGGAACTATGACTTTCCCACCTCTGTAAATAACATCTTCTCTATCAAATGCCAAAAGCTTAGTAAACTTTTTAAGCTCTGGCGCTATTCTTCTAAGTTGTTCCTTATCCTTAGTTATTATTGCAATATTATCATAATTTTCATCATCATAATCTTCTAATGTCTCTAAAATAGTATCAATTAAATCATCTTGATCTTTAACATCAATTTCTTCAACATCATACTTACCTTTTCTAACAAAAGGAACTATTGCATCTTCATTTAATAATTTACTTGCATACTCCATGATTTGGAATGTAGATCTATAACTCTTATTTAAAGCATAGTTCTTAACAAATCCACCAAATAAAGATTTTAACCTAAGCATTGCAGGTGTTTCTTCTACTTTAATTAATCTTTGATTTGCATCTCCAACTATAGTGTAGCTTCTACAACCTGTTAATTCTTTTAATACAATAAATTGAAGCATGCTATAATCTTGAGCTTCATCAATTACTATATGCTTAATTTCTTGACTAACTTTTTTACCATCAAGTTTAATCATTAAATAAAGTATTGCTGGTAAATCTAAGTATGATAAGTTTTGAGTCTTAGTAAATTCTTTATAAATGTCTACAATACTTTCATTATCTATCCATTTAGCTAAATTGTTTTTTTGAGTCATAAGTTCTCTAACAATTTCTCTAATTCTTATCTTTCTTTGGAACTCTATATTGTTTTGTTCAATTACTAATTGTTCTTCTGAAAGAGCTGATAATTTTTCTTTTACCTCATTATTTAAATTTCTTACTAGTTCATCTCTCTTATCTTTAAGCTTTGAAGTAATAATTCTCTTTATCTTTTGACTTCTTCTAAATAAAGGCATGTATTTATAATGTTTTTCAAATAACTCGTTAATTTCTTCTACTGAAACTACTTCTTCATCAAAGAATTTAGCAGGTTCAAAATTAAAGTAGTTAGCCTCTAATTCGTCACATTTTTCATCTAAAACAGTTATAAATTCTTCCCCGCCCTTATATTTTATCTCACTTATTATTTCTTCATTTCCATTTAGAACTTCTTCTAAATAAGCTGTAATATCAATTACTGGTTCATGTAATCCAATTTCATTTATTGCAAAACTAGCAAATGTTTGTTGATTAACATTACTTTCTCCTAAAGTAGGAAGGACATCCCCTATATAATCAATAAATATATCATTAGGTCCTAATATTAATACTTTATCTCCTAACTGCTCTCTGAAATTGTATAAAAGATATGCAACTCTATGAAGTGCTATTGTTGTTTTTCCTGAACCTGCAACTCCATTAACAACTACAACCTTCATTCTTTCTTCTCTTATAATTTCATCTTGCTCTTTTTGGATAGTCATAACTATATCCTTAAGCTTTTCCCCAGCATTTGAAGATAAAATCATTTGTAAGATATCATCTTTAACATCTACATCAGAATCAAAGCATCCCTCAAGCTTACCTTTTTTAATAAGTATTTGTCTTCTAGCTAATATATCAACTGGAACTTCCCCCTCTGGAGATTTATAACTAGTATTTCCTAATGTTCCTTTATAGAATAATGAAGCAACTGGTGCTCTCCAGTCAACTATTGCTGCATCAAAGCTTCCTTCCGGAGTTAATCCATATCTTCCAACATAAATTTCTTCAGCATATCCATTATCCTCAAAATTAACTTTACCAAAGTAAGGAGATTCTTTTAACTTTGTAAATTCAGCTAACTTTCTATCTATAGTTCTATACATTTCCTCTTTGACATATCTCTCATGGTCAAAGTATTCCATTACTTTATCTTCATCATCTCTATATTCTTCAATAAACTTCTTTCTATACTCTAATATGTAATCTGCAACATCTTTTCTTTTTTGTATGTAATTTAATATTTCTTTACTTAATAAATTAAGAGTATATTCTAAATTTTGTTCTTCTTGTAAAAATTCAAATTTATTCAAAGCTCCACGCACCCCTTCGGTTAGTTAATAGTTAATAGTTTTGAGTTAAAAGTATATTTATAGTTAAGAGTTTAAAGGAGTTAAGCTATAAAATAATAGCTTAACCCCTTATTAATTATACCTATTTATAATTTATCTTTTAGTTTATTTTCTGAGTTTTAATATACTTTTTAAGCCTTATCTTAGTCTTCTTTAGTTTCTTCCTCAGACTCTTTTTCTTTGTCCATATCTAATATAACTTCATCATTAGAAGATGATTGTTTCATTATATCTTCTTCTTCTTTTTCAACAGCTTCAATAACTTCTTGTGCTACTTTAGCATCTTGTAAGTCTTCTGAAATTTCTTCTGAAACTTCATCTGCCTTTTTTTTGTTATTTTCAAGCTCTCTGCTTTTCTTTTCTTCTTCTCTCTTTTCCTTTAATTCTGGATATTTTTCATATACAAACTTAAAGAATTCATCTCCGAAAATAGTTTCTTTTTCTAATAAGTATTCAGAAATCTTATCTAATAAATCTCTATTTTCTCTTAATATTTCTCTTGCTTTTTGATGGCACTCTCTAATTATAGATAAAACTTCTTTATCTACTAAAGTAGAAGTTTCTTCACTACAATTTCTAACTGCTCTACCATCTAAGTATCTGTTTTGAACTGATTCTAAAGCCATCATATCAAAGTTATCAGTCATACCATAAATAGTAACCATATTTCTTGCTGTTTGAGTTGCTCTTTCAATATCGTTTGAAGCTCCTGTA
This sequence comes from Clostridium sp. K04, assembly GCF_019734375.1. NCBI lineage: Bacteria > Bacillati > Bacillota > Clostridia > Eubacteriales > Clostridiaceae > Clostridium > Clostridium sp. K04. The sequence goes on along the minus strand of NZ_JAASHD010000008.1, from coordinate 76,166 downwards.
GATACAAGATTAAACACTTCCTCTTCTGCAGCTCTACCACCAAGCATAACCATTATTTGGTTCATTAATTCTTCTTTAGAAACAAGGTATTTTTCCTCTTCTGGAAGTTGCATAGTATATCCTAATGCACCCATTGTTCTTGGAACTATTGTAATTTTATGAACTGGATCTGTGCCTTCTAAAAGTCCAGCAACTAATGCATGCCCAACTTCATGGAATGCAACAACTTCTCTTTCTTTCTTAGAAAGAATTCTATCTTTCTTTTCTTTACCAGCAATTATAACTTCAACTGCTTCTTCTAAATCTTCTTGAATAACTGTTTCTCTTCCACTTCTAACTGCTCTTAAAGCTGCTTCATTTACTATATTAGCAAGGTCAGCACCTACAGCACCTGGAGTTCCCTTTGCAACTGATTCTAAGTTAACTTCTGGTGACATCTTAACATCCTTAGAGTGAACATTTAATATTGCAATTCTTCCTTTTAAGTCAGGTCTATCAACAATAACTCTTCTGTCAAATCTACCTGGTCTTAAAAGCGCTTTATCTAATATTTCAGGTCTATTAGTTGCACCTAAAATAACTATTCCTTTTGATGTATCAAATCCATCCATCTCAGTAAGTAATTGATTTAAAGTTTGTTCTCTTTCATCATTACTTTGCATTTGATTATCTCTACTCTTACCTATAGAATCAATTTCATCTATAAATATTATACAAGGAGCCATTTTTTCTGCTTCTTTAAATAAATCTCTTACCTTAGCTGCACCCATACCAACAAACATTTCAACGAAAGTTGAACCTGAAACTGAAAGGAATGGAACCTTTGCTTCACCAGCAACAGCTTTTGCTATAAGAGTCTTACCTGTCCCTGGAGGCCCTACTAAAAGAGCACCCTTAGGCAATTTAGCACCTATTTCTGTATATCTCTTAGGGTTATGAAGGAAATCTATTATTTCTGTTAATGATTCTTTAGCTTCATCTTGCCCTGCAACATCTTCAAAACTTACTTTTATATCTTTTTCAACATATACTTTGGCATTACTTTTACCCATGCCACCCATGCCCATTGGACCTCCGCCCATTTTTTTAGACATTTTGTTAAATATAAATCTAACCACAAAGAACATTATTACTAATGGAAGTACATTTAATATAATAAAGTCCATCCATACAGATTGTTGCTTTGTTATTTGAGGATAATACTGTACGTCATTATCTATTAATAATTGTATTAAATCTGGATTATCTGCATTTCCTGTATAAAGAACTTTACCTTTCATATCACTTGAATCTTGAGGTGTTATTACAAGTGCTGTCCCATCTACAGTAACTTCTTTAACTTCCTTATCTTTAACCATTTGAACAAATTCATTATATGAAATTTCCTTTGTCGTTAACATTTCCTTAGCTGTCGAAAATGAATATAAAAACAAGAAAGCTACTACAACATAAATTAATAAGAACTTATTATTGTTATTCTTCTTCTTTTCTCCGCCTTTTCTATTGTTCACATTATTATTCATACTTTTTTATTTCTCCTACTAACTCTTAATGTCTTTTTATAAGCTCTTATTCTATTTTTCCAAAGTCTTTCCATGGATATACCTTTATTTGAGCTTTACCTTTTATTTCACTACCATCAATATATGGATCATTCCAATATCTAGAATCTAAAGACCAATATCTATTATCTCCTAAAAAGAAATACTTACCTTCTGGCACTTCAAATTCACCTGTATAATTATCTGCGGTTCCTATATAGTTTTCTTGAAGTGTTTCTCCATTTACGCTAACCACACCATCTTTTATAACAACTTTATCACCTGGTAATCCTATTAGTCTTTTAATCATATCTTCATCTTTTTCTTCCGAATGAAAAACTACTATCTCTCCGCGTTTAAGCTTTTCTGGATTATAAACTCTGCTAACAAACAATCTATCACCAACATTTAATGTTGGAACCATAGATTCTGATGGAATTTTAACCTTAAAAATTAAAAACCTATTAATTAAAAATGCTAATATTACAGCTACTACTATTGGTACAATCCAATCATTAAAAAAGTTCGTTTTTTTTACATCTTGGCTCACTCTTCCCACATACCTTTCATTAAAGCATTTATATTACTTTTTCGCTCTTTAGTTGCGTCTTCATTTACCTTAAATGAATTATCATCAATCTCAACTACTACATCGCCTTCACTAGGTTTAGTATCAAACAAATTTATATCTATTAAGATTATACCCTGTTTTTCATCTTCTAAAACAATAGAATTTCCTTCTATTCTGTCCACTATAAATTTCTTTTTTCCCATACTAATACCCTCTGTTTATTAATCTTTATTTAAGATGTAAAGTCAATAACAAGTAAATAAACTATATACTTTAAATTTATTTATATTGAAACTTACCATATTTTCAATAACTGCTTATAAGTATATCACATTTCATTAATAACTAATAGTATCACTCTTCATTATATAGTGTTATTATGTCATTTCTGTTACAAAAAATTTAATGTTATATTAAAATATTAACTATTAATACTTTCAAAGTATTTAATTTATAATACTGATTCAAAATATTTATATACTTAAATATAATTAAAAAATTTTAAGCTATAAAATAAAAATAACATTGTTAGTAAGATTAATACAAGAGAAACTTAAAGCGAAAATATTTTTAGCTAACACTCTTAGTAAGTGACAAGCTTTGTAAGTTTGAAGTGACAAGCTTAATAACTGACAGGTAGCAAGTGACAAGTGTAGAGTTTAGGAATAAATTCAGCTCAACCTGAATTTAAGAACAAAATAGCCTAAATCATCTCCGATGATTTAGGCTATTTTTTAAAGAAACTCCTAAGGAGTTTTTAATTCAATTCTTAACTCTTAACTCTTAACTCTTAACTTTCTAAACCTCTAGCTCTAAAAGTTCCTCATAACTTTGTCTCTTAGATACAAGCCTTACAACTCCATCCTTAATAAATACAACCGGTGCTTTAGGATTTTTATTATAATTACTAGACATTGAAAATCCATATGCTCCTGTTGAAAATACAGCTAATATATCTCCTATCTCTGGCTTTTGTATACAAATATCTTCAATAAATATATCTCCTGATTCGCAACACTTTCCTGCTATTGCAACCCTAGTATTAGCTTTTTCATCAATTTTATTAGCTATAGCCATTTCATACTTAGCTCCATATAATGCAGGTCTTATATTATCAGTCATTCCTCCATCTACAGAAACATAAGTCCTAACACCTTCAATATTCTTAATTGCTCCAATTGTATAAAGTGTTATACCTGCATTTCCAACTATTGACCTTCCTGGTTCTATAGTTAGTATTGGTCTTTCTATATTTAATCTTGAACAAACTTCATCAACTTTATTTAATATTACCTCACAGTACTCCTTTGTTTCTCTTGGTTTATCTTCATCAGTATAATGTATACCGAATCCACCACCTAAATCTAATTCAGGTATTATATGTCCTGTTTGGTCCTTAATTTCTTTCATAAAATTCATCATTATTTCAACAGCATCCTTATAAGGTTCTGTTTCAAATATTTGAGATCCTATATGGCAATGTAAGCCCTTTAAATTCAGATTTTCACAATCTAAAGCAAGCTTTACTGCATTCATAATAGTTTCTCCAACAGGTGCAAATCCAAATTTTGAATCTATTTGTCCTGTTTTAATATAATCATGTGTGTGAGCTTCTATTCCAGGGGTTAATCTTAAATAAATATCTTGCTTTATATTATTCTTTCCAGCCTCTTCATTTAGCATTTTCATTTCATCTAAATTATCTACAACAAATCTTCCAACCCCAAGTTTAACTCCTAATTCAATTTCTCCTCTGCTTTTGTTATTTCCATGAAAATACACTTTATTTAAAGGAAATCCCGCTTTATATGCTGTAAATAATTCTCCCCCAGATACTACATCTAAATAAAGTCCTTGCTCATTTACAAGCTTACACATTGCCTTTGTTAAAAAAGCCTTCCCTGCATATGCAACTCTATTATGATTCTCTTTACACTTAAAATTATCATAATAACTTTTGCATGTGCTAATTAATAAATTTTCATCCATTACATATAGCGGTGAACCAAATTCTTTAACTAAATCACTACAGCTAATTCCTCCTATACATAATTCATTACTTTCAATTTCCATTGCCCCAAATAATTTCATTGTTATACCTCCAAAATATTATTAATTAGGAGTTAGATATTATAGACGTCATTAATAGGTTATTCACTAAAACTACTTTTGTTATCCATATTCACAAACTACCAATTTATAAAAAATAATAATAAAAAACTACCCCTATAGAAAACCTATTGAGGTAGTTTACTTATTAAAATGCAATTTTAATTCAAAAATAAATTCAATTCCCTTGATTGAATAATTGCACCTTTTTAGCACTCCACTTTCGTGACAGTTATACATATATTCTATGCATACCCAGAAATAACTTTTTGCATAAATTATTCCTTCGGCCATCATACCTTTCATAAATCATCTTAGCTCGCCAGCTCCTATTTACTACTCTTTATAAACAGCACCTCTAACATAGGTATTCTATTAAATTTTCTCTTAAATAATTAAATTCACTTTTCTCTGTTATGCTTAAAAGTTTCATTCATATATCATATGTACATCGTTATTAATATGATACCATATTAATTGAATTATTCAACCATATTTTATTTTTTATTCCATTTTAATTATTCACTTCTATATTTATCCATAAGATTACTCATAGTATCACCATTTGCTGGTGGTGTATAAGTTATTGCATTTGCTCCTGCTTCTATTGTTTTTCTTATTGTTTCTTCATTTGGCCCTCCTGTAGCTATAACTGGAAAATCTGGGAACTCGTCCTTTATCTTTTTAACTATCTCTGGAGTGTTTTTACCACCTGAAACATTTAATATAGTAGCTCCTGCTTCTATTCTTTCTCTTATATTTTCGTGAATAGATACTACCGTCACTATTAATGGTATATCTATAGTTTCTTTAATTTTTGAAACAACCTCATTTGACGTAGGTGAATTAACAACTACTCCCATTGCCCCTTTAAACTCTGCATCTAATGCTAAATTAACAACTCTTTTACCTTGAGTTATTCCTCCTCCAACTCCACAAAAAACTGGTACATCTGCAGCCATTACTAAAGCTGCTGTTATTAACGGTTGAGGAGTAAATGGATATACAGCTATAATAGCATCTGCATTTGTATTCCTAATAATTGCAACATCAGTTGTAAATAATAAAGATTTTATTCTTTTACCAAATATTTTTATTCCTGAACAATCTCTAATACATGAAGGTACTTCAATAACATGACTTCTTAAGATACCTTTTATTTCAGGTACAGTTTTATGCTTTTTAATCTCCATCTTAACACTCCTATTACTTGTTTTATAAATATAATTATACTAGTTTAATTCAAGATTTAAAGAACTTTAAAACAAATTGAACTAAAAGTTAACACTTTATATATAAAAAACAAATAAAATTTGATAAAATATTAATAAATATGCAATATAGTATTTTATGTTAGAAGTAACTTCTTTTCCTAACGTTGAATGAGCACATTGTATTTATTTTCTATTAACTAGCTTTTAAATTAGGAATATTAGTTCACTTCAATAATATTTAAAATTTATAATTTGACTTATGAGGTGTTTTAATGAAATCTTTTAAAAATTATTATCCCCCATATGTAATCCTTTCCTTTTTGTATTTATTATTCATTATTTTTGCATTCTTCTTAGATTCTCCACTGGAAATCTATCAAGGATTAAAAAGAATAATATTTTCTTCTGATATACTAATAACAGATTATATGGAACTTGGCGGAATTGGTGCCGCTTTAGTTAATGCATCATTAACTAGTTTATTATCCATTTCACTTTTAATGATTAACGGCATTAAACCTAATGGGTCAACAATTATGTCTTTATGGCTTATGACTGGCTTTTCTTTTTTAGGTAAGAACATTTTTAATATATGGCCTATTATTTTAGGAGTTTACTTATTCTCAAGATATCAAAAGGAACCTTTTCTTAATTATATTTTAGTAGCAATACTTGGGACTAGCCTTTCTCCTATAGTTAGTCAAATAAGCTTTGGAGATCATTTATCCACTCCAATAGACTTTCTAATTGGAATATTACTTGGGGTTTTAGTTGGCTTTATATTACCACCTATAGCCTCTCATAGCATTAAAGCTCATAATGGATATAACTTATACAATATAGGCTTTGCTAGTGGATTACTTGCCACTTTATTGATGTCTATATTAAGGAGCTTTGGAGTAAATTTTGATTCAAGATTAATTTGGCATAGTGGTTCTAATAAAATATTATTTATTCTATTAATGATATGTTGTTTTTACTTAATTATAGTTGGATTAATTCGTGGCAAAAATAAGAAATCTACTTTATCCACTATAAATAAACAAACTGGTAGACTTATTAGTGATTTTTATATCCTTTTTGGTGAAACAACTTATATAAATATGGGTATATTAGGAATACTTGCTACTCTTTTTGTTGTACTTATTGGTGGTGACTTAAATGGAGCTACAATATGCGGTATTTTCACTATAATTGGATTTGGTGCCTTTGGAAAAAACATAAAAAACACAATTCCTGTTGTTATTGGAGCAAGTATTGCTGCTTTATTCAATGTAAATCCTATCACTTCACCCTCTTTGCTATTATCAATATTATTTTCTACAACTTTAGCTCCTATATGTGGTAAATTTGGTTGGAAATATGGTATACTAGCTGGTGTAATTCACGTTAATATAGTAACAAATATAGGATATTTGCATGGTGGGCTTAATCTTTATAATAATGGTTTAGCAGGCGGCTTTGTAGCAATGATATTAATTCCGTTAATAACCACCTTCAAAAAGGAGATTTAACTTATGAAATTTAAAATTGAAAAAAACATTAAAATCATTAACGAATTAATTGCTTACTTTTACAAATTTGGAACTACCGATGTTCATATTGATTTAAATTCTGATTCTAAGAATTCTTACTTTAATATTTATGGTAAAATAGATAATATTTCAAAAGATGAATTAGAATCTTTAATAGATATATTAAATACTCCAAGGCAACGTGAAGTAGAAAATTATTATTGGAACTTAGGCGGTGAGTGTGAGTTTGATACTGAACTTACATTAGTAGGAATGATGATAAATTCAGCTAAAGTTACTTATATTGATAATGTATTAACCATTAGTATTATTAGAGAAGAAAGTTAGAAATTCATCATTTATAAATAACAACCTTTGTTAGTTTAAAGTCGCAATTTTAGCAATTGAGAAATTTCAAGTGATAAGTGACAAGCTTCATCAGTTTAGAATGATAAGTTTCAAATTGCAAGTTAAAGAATAAATTTAGCTATGGCTAAATTAAAATAAAAAAATAGCTTCAATAATTAAAATGATTGAAGCTATTTTTTTAAAGAAACTTCCAAGAGTTTCATTCTTAACTTGTCACCTGTCACTTGTAACTGATTAAAGTATTATTTCAACTGGTTCATTTATCTCGATTCCATCTTCAGTAACTATGCAATTATACGCAAAAATATCTACACCATTTTCTTTTGCAAATCTAAGAGCCTTACCAAACTCCTGATCCCTTTCATCATTTGGTGAGAATTTATTAACATCTTTTAACTGAATTAAGAACATTGCTCCAGCACCATACCCTTGCTTTTTAGCTTCTACTAATTCTAATAAATGCTTTGCTCCTCTTTCTGTCGGTGCATCTGGAAATCTTGCATATCCCTTATCCTCTAAAGTTACTCCCTTTACCTCTAAAAAATATTCTTCATTTTCATCATTTGAAATCTTAAAATCAAATCGGCTTTTTCCAAAAGTTTTTTCTCTCAAAATTTTAGTATACTGACTAAGTTCTTTTACCTTACCATTTTTTAATGCTTCTTCAACTACTTTATTAGGTATCTGTGAATCTATACTTATTAATTTATCTTCCTTATATACTGCCACTAAATCAAAGGGGGTCTTCCTAGTAGGATTTAGTTCTTCTCTTAGAAAAACTGTACACCCTGGTATAAGAAGTTCCCTACATCTTCCTGTATTAGGTACATGTACAGTAATCTCTTCTCTATTTAATTTAACTACTGCATTAAATCTATTTGGTCTGCTTATAAATTCTGCTGTTACTATTTTTTTATTATATTTCATGTTTTCTCCTCAAATCCTTACAAATTATGTCTTTTTTCTATTATTATTTAAGATTTATTATATCTCTTAATAATAGTTATCCACAACCTATAATTATATATTCATATGTTTTTATCCGAATAATTACTTAAATATCGGGTTATCCACAGATTTTGTCCACAATTCTGTTAATATTGTTGATAACTTTTTAAAAGAATGCTTGTTCGATTTTTTTTATTCTACAAACTGCTTGTTTTTTTTACATTACCCCCTATATAGTTATTAATTTTTGTAGTACCCTAATATATTGTGTCAATACTTTGGAAAAAGTTTTCAACACTTTTTAAAAGTTATCCACATTTTGTGGATAACTTTTCTTATATATATTATTAGCAATCCACATATTAATCATTTTTAACATATAAATTATTTACTTAAATATAAAAATAAGCTGTGGATTACATTAAAATATTTATACTTAATATAACCCGCAGCTTTAATTAAATTAAATCATTTTCTTTTCCTTAAATAATGTCACTAAATATTGAATAATAAATATTGCTGGTCCTAAAATTACAGTAACTATTGGCCAAACAATATGACTTTGAGATTTTTCTTTAGCTAATTTATATGAACAATATACTGAAGCTATTAATAATGCATATGAAAATATGTATGACATTCTGTCTCCCCCCTATTGTTTAATAATAATCATTTTACAAAAAAAATATATTATTCTCAATGTATTTTTCTAGGATTTTATCATTTTGTTATTTATACTTATTGTTTATTACATTTTTTCCCTTTATAAAAAATTTTTTTTATAAAAATCCTTTACAGCAGTTTTTTACTATGCTATTATAACTAATGTAATCGAATAACGAGCGTGTTACTGGTGATGCAGGCAAGGCTTAAATATGTATAAATTATTATTATATCTCAAATAATACTTATGGGATAATTATATAATTTATAGATATTTGGGCCTTTTTTTATTGTTTAATTTAAACATTACATTTAGTCCCATGCTATTATATTTAATTTATAAAAAAACTATAGATTTTAGGAGGAATAATAAAATGATGCAATTTCTACAAAGAATTGGTAAAGCTATAATGCTTCCAATTGCTGCTCTTCCAATTGCAGGTATCTTACTTGGTATAGGTGGTGCGTTCTTAGGTATCGCAACTTTACAAGATGCTCCTGCAATATACAAAGGATTAATTGCTGTTGTTAATATCCCAGCAGTTACTGCTATATTAACAGTTATGAAAAATGTAGGGGATATCGTATTCGGTAACTTACCAATATTATTTGCTGTTGGTGTTGCTGTTGGTCTAGCTAAAAAAGATAAAGGTACTGCTGCTTTAGCTGCTGTATTTGGTTTCTTAGTTATGAACCAAGTTATATCTACACTTTTAGCTTTAGGTGTTACTCAATTAGGTGTTGTTACTGCTGACTCAGTTGGTAAATATGGTACTTATGTTACTACTAATGTTGGTATATTTACATTAAACATGTCAGTATTCGGTGGTGTAATTACTGGTTTAGTTACTGCTTTATTACACAATAAATTCCACACAATCCAATTACCAGCTATTATAGGATTCTTCTCTGGATCAAGATTCGTTCCTATAGTTACTGCTGTTACTATGGCATTTGTTGGTGCAATATTAGCATTTGCTTGGCCAGTTGTTCAAGATGGTATCAGTGTATTATCTACATTAGTTAAAAATGCTGGTGCAATCGGAACATTCTTCTATGGATTAATAGAAAGAGCTTTAATACCATTTGGATTACACCATGTATTCTATACTCCATTCTGGTATAGTTCATTAGTTGAAGGTAATGTTTTAGTTAATGGTTCTGTTCAAACTGTTGCTGGTGCAAACACAGCATACTTCGTACAATTATCAAGTATGTCAAGCTTAGTTGGTGCTTCTGCTTCAACTATGAGTGATGTTATAAGTGGAACAACTAGATTCATGGCTGGTAAATTCCCATTCATGATGTTCGGTCTTCCTGGTGCTGCACTTGCTATGTACAAAGCTGCTAAACCAAGTAAGAAGAAAATTGTTGGTTCATTATTAGCTACAGCTGCTTTAACATCATTCTTAACTGGTATTACTGAACCATTAGAATTTACATTCTTATTCGTTGCTCCAGCATTATATGCTGTACACTGTGTATTCGCTGGATTATCATTCATGTTAATGGATTTACTAAACGTATTTATAGGTATGACATTCTCTGGTGGTGTAATTGACTACGCATTATTCGGTTTACTTCCAGCTGGTGCTGGTGTTCCAACTAACTGGTACTGGGTACTTGTTGTTGGTGCTGCATATGCTGTACTTTACTACTTCGTATTCTACTTCTTAATTACTAAGTTAAACTTAAAGACTCCAGGTAGAGAAGAAGATAACGAAGAAACTAAGTTATTTACAAAAGCTGATTACCAAAAAGAAAAAGGTAACGGTGCTGCAGCTGCTCCTGCAAAAACTTCTGCTAAAGGTGAAATAGCTGAAAAAGCTCCTCTAGTATTAGAAGCTTTAGGTGGAGAAGCAAACATAGTATCTGTTGATGCTTGTATCACAAGATTAAGAGTTGAAGTTAAAGATAAAGCAAATGTTAATAAGGATCAATTAAAAGCTCTTGGAGCTGCTGGTGTTGTTGAAGTTGGAAACGGCGTTCAAGCAATATTTGGTGCAAAAGCTGATGCTTATAAAAATGCTATTAACGAAATTCTTGGAGAATAACATTAAATATCAATAATTTAAGTGTGTTTTAAAATATTCGGGTTAAAAAAAGTGGCTTATGCCACTTTTTTTATTTATACATATAATCTCTTGTCATTGGCAATTCATTATTAACACCTTTTACAAATAATATTTGATGTAAATCTACTATACCATTATTAAATACAGCTGCACATGCATATAAGTACATTCTCCACATTCTAATAAATTCATCATCAAACATTGTCTTAATTTTATCTATGTTATCATCAAAATTTTTAGCCCACATTAATAATGTCTTTTTATAATGTAGTCTTAAACTTTCAACATCTATTGTATGATATTTATAATCACCAGATATATTTATAATTTCTCTAAAACTTGGTAGAACCCCACCTGGGAATATATACTTCTTAATCCATGCATCTCCCTCTGATTCTTGGAGACCACTTATATAATGTAATAAGAATAATCCCCCTTTCTTTAATACAGAATCTACATTTTTAAAGAACAAATCATAATTGGGTCTTCCAACATGCTCTAACATTCCAACACTAACTACTCTATCAAATTTAAGATGACTTTTGGATAGTTCTCTATAATCCATTATTTTTACATCTATATAATCTTGAAGGTTTTCCCTTTCTATTCTTTCTTTAAATGCCTTGTATTGTTCTTCACTTAAAGTAATTCCTAATCCTTTTACCTTATAGAGTTTAGCTGCTTCTATTAATAATCCACCCCAGCCACAGCCTATATCAAGCAATGTTAATCCTTCTGATAAATTTAACTTCTTTAATATATGATGAATCTTATTCATTTGCGCATCATGTAAAGTATCATCACACTTCTTAAAATAAGCACAAGAATAACTTAATGTATCATCTAACCATATTTTATAAAAATCATTACCTATATCATAATGTGATGTAACTTCTTCTTTTTGTTTCTTCATAGAAGTTGATCCACCAAATATCTTTGTTAATGCTCCAAAGTTAGTTGAAAATTCATCTATGCATTTAAGTAATTCATCAAATACAGTAAATAAATCACCTTCTATTTCTATATCACCTTTCATATAGGCTTCACCAAACGCTAATGTAGTACTTGTTAATATATCTTTCTTTTTTAATGGTTTATGAAGTATAATTTTAAACTTTGGATTATCTTCACCTACCTTAACTTCATCTCCATCCCAAAATTCTACATTAAAAGAAACACCTTTAAATTTACCTAAAAATGTTTTTAAAAAGCTTTTTTCTAAATCCATAAGTAACTCCTATTCTATTTATTTTATCTAATATAGATAAGACTTTGCTGTTAATATTTTTTATTAGGGCGCTATTGATAATAAATAAACTACTAACAGCAAAGCACATGAATCTAAAAAAGATTCATATTAAAAATTATTCCAAAATAACTAAATTTTATTCAAAAAATAGGCAGTAAGTTTCCTTACTGCCTACACAAACTAATTTTTAATTAAACAATCATTATTTTCTTTTTTATTCTTTTCTTCCTTAGCTTTTTGTTTATTTTCTAGATTTTCTTTCCATAATGGCTCTGCTCTCTTAGCCCATGTTAATCCATAATTTATAGTCTTCTTACATAAATCATCTACATTTTCTGGATCTATAAATTCAGTAGATTTAGCACCTGAATTTTTAACCATTTCTGCTATCTTAGGTGCATTATCTAATATTGGACATGGTCTGAATTGATTTTGATTAAATGGTTGATTCTTTTGATATTCCATAAATAATGGTTGACCTAAAGCTTCTATTAAAGATACATCTTTTATATTTGCATTTGAATAATGGCAGAATACACAAGGCTCTACATCACCATTTGCGTTTATATGGCAGTATCTTCTTCCTCCTGCAACACATCCTCCAACATATTCAGCATCATGCCAGAAATCCATATTAAATATAGCTTTAGTACTACGCCAGCCCCTTATAGTTCTATATAATTTTTCTCTTTGATCTGGATTTGCCATTAATGATGTATCTGTTTTACAGCCTATTGGCATAAATGTGAAATACCAAGAGAAATATGCCCCTTTATCTATCATTAAATCAATAAATTCTTCTGAAAGAACGCTATCGCAATTAGCTGTTGTAAAGCAAGTTGAGAATCCAAATGGAATTCTATTAGATTTCATAAGCTCCATAGCTCTCATTATATCTTTCCAAGAGCCTTCCCCTCTTCTTCCATCTGTAGCATCATCAAATCCTTCAACACTAATTGTCGGTACTAAATTGCCAACTTCAATTAAATCATCACAGAATTTTTGGTCTATTAATGTACCATTTGTGAAGAACATAAATACACAATCATTATGCTTTTTAGCAAGCTTTAATATATCACTCTTTCTTACTAATGGTTCTCCACCAGTCATTATATAGAAGTATATTCCTAATTCCTTTCCTTCTGTAAATAGCTTATCTAGTTGTTCATAGCTTAAATTTAAAGCCTTATTGTAATCTGCTGCCCAACATCCTACACAATGCTTATTACAAGCTGTAGTTGGATCTACTAATATTGTAAATGGTATTTCATGGCCATACTTATCTTTATTTCTTTGTATTTCAGCCCAACCTCTAATAGATGCATTTAATAGGAAATTAGTAAATACTGTTTGAACTATGTTTGGATGTACATTATTGATTATGTTACACATTAGTTTAGTCCAGTTATTTTCTGGATCTTTTAAATATCCTTCTATCATATCATATTGATCAACATATATTTTTTCTGTATCAAACTTTCTAATCCATTCAATTATTTTAGGTAAATTCTTTTCCGGATCTTTCTTTAAATATCCTAAGACTTGTTTTAATGCAAATTGTTGAATTTTATATTTTGGACTTAACATTTAAATATCTCTCCCTTTCAAATAATATTAAAATAATTACATATAATTTTTATACCAATAGCTAAAAGAATAATTCCCCCACAAATATCTATTTGTTTTTTATATTTGTTGCCCATACAGTATCCAACCCATAAACCAATAGTAACTAATATACTTGTTACTATAAATAAAATTAAAATATTACTTATAATTTCTGTTCTCAATAAGCCAAATCCTATTCCTAAAATAAATGCATCTATACTTGTCGCTAGTGCCAATCCTACACTACCTTTATATCCAAAAAATTCTTCTCTCCTTTCATTATATTTATTAACCTTAAATGCATTTCTAAAAAATTTTATACCTAAATAAAATAATATTATTGCTGAAAACCATTGATTTATTGATATGATTTTTTCATTATTTATATTTAACATAGGGTATAATGCAATAATCATTCCAGCTGCTAACATAATTGTTTGAATTGCTCCAAATATTATACCAACTAATAATGCTGTTGATTTTTTTAAATTTCCCTGTGTAGATCCCCTACATACTGCTACAGTAAATGCATCTAATGCTAGTCCTACAGAAACTATAATTATTTCCCATAATCTCATTCATCTACTTCCCTCCTCATATTTTTTATTTTAGTCTTTATATCCAAATAAAGGAATCTATAATATTACTCATTTGTATTTATAAATAAACAATAATAATAATTTGTAATTTTTAATATACAAACACTTAAAAATGTATATTAAATATAATATAGAAATTAATAGACCACTTAAGTGCACTAATTACACCTAAGTGGTCCATATTTTATATATTACATTATTAATTTAAATCGTTAACTATATCATCTAATGAGTTAGTCACTAACACTTTATACTTATTAGACAATTCTTTTGCAGAAATACTTACTCCTTCCTCTATCCATCTTTTAATTATAAATGTTAATCCCCTTGAATAGTATTCTGCAATATCATCTACTGAAAATTTTTCATTTTTTTCGTTACTGGTTCCATATTCCTCAAATAACTTTTTAAACATTTTAACTAAATTACTATTAATAATTTCCTCAAAAGAGTTCTGCCCTGTTACCTTAACTGCTTGTAAGTAAAAGCTCTTATTACTTTCTATTCTTGAAAACATATAATGTATAGCTTCATAAGGCATTTTGCTTTCTATTAACATTTCGCTTCCTTTAAATATATCTTCATAGCAAATTTCCTCTAAAACTTCATACTTATCTGCATAATGATTATAAAATGTTGGTCTTATAAACCCTGCAGCATCAGTTATCATCTTAATAGTTATCTTATCAAAGCTATGCTTCAGTATTAAATTTTTAAAGCTCTCTTGCAATGCTGTATGCACATCTTTTCTATTATTCATAACTCACCTACAAACTGCCTTATATTAAAAGTAAATAACTTTATTTTATAAACTTGAAATTATAGTAATCTAAATAAGACTAAAATTATACAGCTTAAATTATATCATGCTTTGTAATATTTTACCATCATCTATACTGTATATATCTTTCATATATTATTATATAAGCTACTATAATAATATATAAAAATTCCTAATATTATTACTATTTATTAATAGTGATTATCCTTATCTTTTATAAATATAAAAATGAACATAATATTACTACTATGTTCATTCTTACATTTGCTATATGCTTTTTATTTGCTTTTTAAACACATACATTTTCTTATCAGCTTCTTTATATATTTCAATTAGAGGTCTTTTATCACCATTACCTCTATTAAAATATCCATAAGAAATTTCTAATTTACAAATTTTATTATAATTATAATCTTCTATTTTTTCTTTCATATCATCTATCTTTGACTTAATTACTTCTATATCAATATTATTTAAAATTGCTATAAACTCATCTCCGCCCATTCTTCCAACAAATCCTATGCTTCCTAATGTTTCTTGAAGTATACCTGCAAATTTAATTAGTAATTCATCTCCTATATGATGTCCAAAATTATCATTAACATATTTAAAATTATTTAAATCAAATGATACTATTGTTATATTAGATTTATACTTGTTGTCTAACTCCTTAAATTTTATATCTACTGCTGCTCTATTATTTGTATTTGTTAATCCATCTGTATAAGCTAACCTATGATTTTCAATATTCTTATAAATTATTCTCACTCCAAAAATAATTAATAAGAATCCAGAAGTTAGAGCCAATAATTGAAATATTACAAATTTATTGAATCCTGATAATACTTCATCCTTTGGAATTAAAAATACAGCATTCCATTTAACCGAATCTAATGGATTAAAGTTTGCGTAATATGTCTCTCCATTTAATTTTACTTTTCCTAAAGACGTTTCACCTTTATTAATTCCTTCTCTTAAGAAATCTATGTTATTAGATTTCCCTTCAAAATCTTCAAAAATATTTTTTGAGTCATGTACAAATTGCATATCTTTATGTGCTACATAATCACCATTATTATTAATTAAAAAGCTGTAACCACTCTTTCCAACAACTTTATTTTTAAATATATTATATATTTTATTTAAATCAATTACTCCACAAAGTGCTCCAACCTTCTTTTTACCTTTATATATAGATACGCTTAATGTAGTTATTGATCTATTTTGATGAACTTCCATGAAAGGCTCTGTTACAAATCTTTCATTATCTATGACATCATGAAAAAAATCTTCATGAGATTGGTCTTTAACTTCATTTCTATTAACATAATATCCATTACCTAGCATGTCCATTATTATAAAATGTTCAAAATTTAATAAAGTTTCCTGCCCCTTTAAAAATGAATATTGTTCATCCCAATTCATGTTATAGATATTTTCATTATTAGCCAAATAACTTAAGATTTTAAAACTGTACTCAAAGTATTCTTCAATGGATTCTTTACATTGATTTCCATTATCTTCAAGGCTTTTTTCAATTATTCCTACTTGATTTTGTTTTGATTTATAAAATGATATTACTGAAAAAGTTAATGTTAATATAAAACATATAAATACTATTGCTATTATTACTTTTTCATTCATCTTAACTTTTACATTATTTGTATTTTTCCTTTTGTACATTCTTACTACCCAATTTAAACCCTTTTTTTTCTATTTATATAATTATATTATATCTAATATCAAACAATTAAAAAAGGTTAATTCCTATTTTATACCAACTAAGTGCTAATTGTCTTAAATCTATACTACTTTAATAATTATTTATAAATTTATTGCCATATCAATGCTAAACTTTTGTATGTACATAAATAAAAAAAGAATTAGATAATACATTTATTATCTAATTCCCTCATTAATTATTCTATATATCTAATACACCTAGCTACGTTCTCAGCAGTGGGCTGTTTCAAATCACTTGCTTCGCTCGTTCTTTGACAGCCTTTGCACGGAACGTGCTAAATACTTCTCTTCGTCACTATCGTTCCTTGATAAGTAAAGCTACGTTCTCAGCAGTAGGATGAGCAAATCCTTCCTTTTAGTCACTCTTTGAAATCCCTTGCATGGAACGTGCTAAATACTTCTCTTCGTCACTATCGTTCCTTGATAAGTAAAGCTACGTTCTCAATATGAGCTGTATGTGGGAACATATCTACTGGTTGAACAGTTGTAGTTTTATATCCATTTTCCTCTAATATAGCTAAATCTCTTGCTAAAGTACTTGGATCACAACTTACATATACTATTCTTTCTGCATTTATATTTGTTATGGCATTTAATAGTTTAACATCACAACCTTTTCTAGGTGGGTCTACAACCACAACATCAGCCTTTATTCCTTTGTTAATTAAATCTGGTATAACAATTTCTGATTCACCAACAAAGAATTCAACATTATCAACATTATTTTCTTTTGCATTTATATTAGCATTTTCAATAGCTTGTGGAATAATTTCTACTCCATAAACCTTCTTAGCCTTTTGTGATAAGAATAAAGTAATTGTTCCCGTTCCACAATATGCATCAAATACAGTTTCATCTCCACTTAATTCTGCATATTCAAGAGCCTTACCATATAACACCTCTGTTTGAATAGGATTGACTTGGAAGAATGATAATGGTGAAATATTAAATTTGAAATCACCTATATAATCACTTATAGTAGGCTCTCCCCATAATGTTATACACTCTTGCCCTAATATTACATTTGTAGGCTTAGAGTTAATATTTTGAACTATACTTTTAATTCCTGGTATATTATCCACCATTAATTTTATAAATTCATCTTTGTTTGGTAACTTAGCTCCATTAGTAACTAATACAACCATTACTTCATCAGTTTTAAAACCACGTCTAATCATTACATGTCTAAGTATTCCACTTTCATCATACTTTCCATCAACATTATATGGTTTTATATTATTCTTTTTAATCCATTCTCTAGTCAATTGTACTACTTTATCTGCAACCTCATCTTGAATCAAGCATGTTTCCATATCTATTATTTCATGACTTCTTGGTGCAAAGAATCCTATTTTTAATTCTCCATTTACCATTCCAATAGGTAATTGAACTTTATTTCTATATCTCCAAGGTTCTTTCATACCTAGTGGGAATTTTACTATTCCTTCATCAAGTTTGCCTATTTTACTTATACAATCCTTAACTCTTTCAAATTTGAAATTCAATTGTTCATTATATGTAGAATGCTGTAATTTGCATCCTCCACATCTTTTATGTATGTTACACTTTGCTTCACATCTTTCTGATGATGGCTCTATTATGTCTACTAATTTACCATATGCAAAATTCTTTTTAACTTTTACTATCCTTGCATTAACTCTTTCTCCTTTTAATGCGCCTTCTACAAATACAGGAAAAGTATCATTTACTTTTGCTATTCCTTCTCCTTCATATCCTTGTGAAATAATATCAAGTATATATTCCTTATTTTTTTCTATCAAATCTATCACCTATCAATCTTCTTATGTTATTCTAACAAACTATTAATATTATATACCAAACTACTAATGTAATAAACATACCATATCTTTTTTATGTAAAAAAAAGACACCTTTCGGTGCCAAATAATGAAATCAGTTGCCTTTACCATTTTAATTCTTTCGAACTTACTCTGATATTATCAATTATACCCTAATTTATCAAGTCTATTTGTAAACTTTTTGTTAACTTTTTATAAAAAATAGTATTTTTGATATGATATCTTGCAGTTTTTAAGCATTTTATATTTGCTTATGAATAATTTTATGCATTTTTTCTTTCTAGAATAACTTAAATAATAAAATTTTCTTTGATAATACTTTATAAAGAACAAAAAAATAAGAAGTGCAAATTTACACTTCTTATTTTATGTTAAATTATTCTACTACACTTACTTTTAAAAGGTTAGTTGATCCAACTTGATCTAATCCAGCAGCTATTACAACTGTGTCTCCAGCTTTAGCAAATCCATTTTCAACTGCTATCTTAGTAGCGTTAGCCATCATAGCATCTGTTGAATTTTGGTCTTCAGCAACTACTGGGTAAACTCCGAAGCAGAATGCTAAGCTCTTAGCAACTTTTTCACATGGAGTTACAGCTACGATTGGGCATTCTGGTCTGCATTGAGAAATTCTTCTTGCAGTTGCTCCACTCTTAGTTGAAGAAACTATTGCAGCAGCGTTTAATTCGTTAGCAGCATTGCAAGCAGCTCTTGAAATAACTCCTGATACAGCTGGAATGTGAGATTTAGCTGTTGAAACAGCTGTTTCATAGTTTAATTTAGTTTCAGCTTCAACAGCTATTTTAGCCATTGTTTGAACTGATTCTACTGGCCAATCTCCGTTAGCTGATTCCCCAGATAACATGATTGCATCTGTTCCATCTAATATAGCATTAGCTACGTCAGAAACTTCTGCTCTTGTTGGTCTTGGGTTTCTCATCATAGAATCTAACATTTGAGTTGCAGTTACAACTGGCTTTCCAGCAGCGTTACATTTTTCGATCATCATCTTTTGAACAGCTGGTAACTTTTCAAATGGAATTTCAACTCCTAGGTCTCCTCTAGCAACCATTAATCCGTCAGAAACTGCTAATATTGAATCTATGTTATCAACACCTTCTTGGTTTTCGATCTTAGAGATGATTTGGATGTGTTCTCCACCATTTTCATTTAATATTTGTCTGATTGTTTCAACGTCTGAAGCTTTTCTTATGAATGAAGCAGCTACAGCATTTACTCCGATTTCACAACCGAATTTTAAGTCAGCTATATCTTTTTCAGTTAAAGCTGGTAACTTAATTGAAACTCCAGGAACGTTAACTCCTTTGTGAGTTGCAACAAATCCAGTGTTTTGAACTGTACAGTGGATTTTGTTTCCTTCGATTGATTCAACTGTTAATCCTACTAAACCGTCATCGATAAGGATAGTGTCTCCTGGTTTAACATCATTAGCTAATCCAGCATATGTTACTGAACACTCTTCAGTGTTACCAACTACGTCTCCACCTGCATGTACAGTGAATTTAGCCCCTGCTTGTAATTCAACTTTCTTAGGTTCAAATTTACCAGTTCTTATTTCTGGTCCTTTTGTATCTAACATAACAGCGATTTCTTTGTTGTACTTCTTAGCTAATTCTTTAACTAAGTTAATTCTTGCTGCATGTTCTTCGTGATCTCCATGAGAGAAGTTATGTCTTGAAACGTTCATTCCTGCTTCAATTATTTGTGATAATATTTCTGGGTTTTCACTAGCTGGACCGATAGTGCAAATGATTTTAGTCTTTCTCATTTAAAACTCTCCTTTTAATCTCTAATTTAATGTATTTTAAAATAAAATATTGGCAATATTAATTAAATTATTTAGAAATCTCTTCTGAAATTTCATATAATTTTTCATCAAATGTTCTGTTTAAAGCTAAAGCTTCATCTATATCTTGGTCAAAGATTTGATTGTTCTTTATACCAACAACTTTTGAAGTTTTACCTTCCATTAAAAGTTCAATTGCTTTTGAACCCATTCTTGAAGCTAATACTCTATCAAAAGCACTTGGAGCTCCACCTCTTTGGATGTGTCCTAATACAGTTGCTCTTGTTTCAATTCCAGTTTGAGCTTCAATATACTTAGCTAATTCAGAAGCTCCACCAACACCTTCAGCAAGTAAAACTAAGTTATGCATTTTTCCAGCTTTCTTACCTTCTAAGATAACTTTGCATAATTCATCTTTATCATATCCTTTTTCTGGTGTAATGATGTATTCAGCTCCACAAGCTACACCTGTGTGAAGAGCAATATCTCCACAATTTCTACCCATAACTTCTACGATAGAAACTCTTTCGTGAGAAGTTGATGTATCTCTTATTTTATCTATAGCATCAACTACAGTATTTAATGCCGTATCAAATCCTATTGTGTAATCAGTGTAAGTTAAATCATTATCGATTGTACCAGGTAAACCTATAGTTTTTACTCCTAATTTTGATAATAACTTAGCACCAGTGAAAGATCCATCTCCACCGATAACTACTAAAGCTTCTACACCATTATCAGCAAGAATTTGTACCGCTTCTTTTCTTACTTCTTCTTGTTTGAATTCTAAACATCTAGCAGTTCTTAAAATAGTACCGCCTCTTTGAATTATATCTGAAACAGATGATCTATTCATTGGGAATAACTCACCATTTATTAATCCAGCATATCCTCTTTGTACTCCCATAACTTCAATACCATTATGTATTGCAGTTCTTACTACCGCTCTTATTGCAGCGTTCATTCCTGGAGCATCTCCACCACTTGTTAAAACAGCTATTTTTTTCATAAAATATTCCTCCTCGAAACTACTAAGGACTCTGCATGTCCACACACTTTGAAATATTCCTTATTATTCTTTTATTGTTAAACTTTTTACCACCTTTTTTATTTTACTTGTAATCTCTTCTTATTGCAACTAAAATAAATATTCTTATGTCTAATTTTATCGTTTATTTACATTATTACCTGTTTATTTTGCCCTTAATCAATTAAAATTATATAAACATTTTTTTATTTTTGTATCTTTACACATATTTCATATTAACACTTTTTTTATTATTTTTCATTAGAAAATAGAAATTATTATCAATCTTTGTTATATAATTAACATACTTCACAGGGTAGTTTTGGTTATTTTTAGTTGAAATTTATATTGAAAAACTTTTATTATCTTATTTTATTTGTGAAATGTTACAAATTTTCAAAAAAAAATATTATCTTGCTCAAAATTTTTGAATCAAGATAATATTTTTTTAACAATTTTACTCTACAACTTTAACATTTGAATCTCCAAAAACTTTTTTTAATTCAAATACTACTTCACTATTTAAATCAACCCACATATCTCGTGGCATTCTATAATTTTTTCTATCATTGGCAGTAAATACATACAAGGCAGAATCACCTTTATATTCAGAAACTACGTCAATTAGCTTTTGTTTCATTGCCTTAGCCATTTGCAAATCATCAACCCTTATATATACTTTATCACTGTTTACTTTCTCTAAAGGTTCTATACTTTCACAAATAAGTTTTGGTTCTTCATCTTCTTTTATATTCACTCTACCATTAATAACTACCATTGAATCTAAATTAATTAAGTTTCTAACTTTATCTAATGTTTTAGGAAAAACAACTACTTCAATAACTCCAGTTAAATCTTCTAGCTTTAAGAAAGCCATTATTGAATTATTTCTAGTTACTTTTTGATTTACCTCTGCTAATATTCCTCCCAATATTACTCTTTGATTATCTTGAATTAAGTGATCATCATCACCTAATCCATCCATAATAGCTTCATATGATTGGAATATAGTTTCAATTGTAGTAGATGTCATCACCTTTAAACTTTTTTCATATTCATCTAAAGGGTGACCTGATATATAAAGCCCTGTCATTTCCTTTTCCATTGATAATAAATTATTTTTTGCAAATTCTTTTATGTCTGGATATTTTACTTCAGGCTCTTTTATACTCTCATCTGCTATACCAAAAAGACTAATTTGCCCATCTATATTTCTCTTTTTCTCATTATATATGCTATCCATTACTTTTTCATAAACAGCTAGTAATTTTGATCTATATATTTTAAACTCATCAAATGCACCTGCTTTTATTAAGCTTTCTACAGCCCTTTTATTTATTGTTGATAAATCTATCTTGCTAATGAAATCAACTAAAGACTCAAAGTTACCTTTGCTTTTTCTAGCCTCAACTATTCCATCAACAACATTTACCCCAACATTTTTTATTGCTGCAAGACCAAATCTTATACTGTTTCCTTTTACAGTAAACTTTGAATAGCTTTCGTTTATATTTGGAGGTAACACTTGTATACCTAAGCTTTCTGCAAATTTTGTATAATGTGCTACTTTTTCACTTGTTCCCATAACAGAATTAACCATTGCTGCTATGGTTTCTACTGGATAGTAATGCATTAAGTATGCTGTCTGATAGCCTATTACTGCATAGGCTGCTGCATGTGATTTATTAACATTAATGTTATTATAAAGCTTTTATGCTTTATACTTCATATTTCTATAAAGATCGGACTATATCATTATCCTAATCACTTTAGGATATAGGGCACTCGTGGATATTTCACCATATAAAATTTACTTAGGCTATTTTATCTAGTCTCTGAACCTTTAACCTATTTCTAGGAGACTTGGCTGCGGATTAACCAATCCTTAAACTTTTTACTATACCTTAGATAATTACTCTAAGCCCCTAATCATATTACTATATTAGGTTAGTATTTAAGGCTCTAAGGTCTTCCCCGCAATTCACCCTATTTGCTTTACAGCTCCTACTGTAAAGGCACTCTTTATTTCGTTCCACTTATTATATTTTCTTTCTAACTTTATAGTTGATTTATCATACAAATAGTTAAATATATTATCAAACTCTTTTTTTGCATTTATTTTTAGACACTTTATCTTTTCTGTCTTTGTATCATATAATTTCACATAATTAAATTTAGTTTCTCTTTTAATTTCATTAAGAAACGATTCAGTTCCTAGAATCATAAAGCAATATGTTGGATAAATA
This sequence comes from Clostridium sp. K04, assembly GCF_019734375.1. Classification (NCBI taxonomy): domain Bacteria; kingdom Bacillati; phylum Bacillota; class Clostridia; order Eubacteriales; family Clostridiaceae; genus Clostridium; species Clostridium sp. K04. The sequence goes on along the minus strand of NZ_JAASHD010000008.1, from coordinate 52,283 downwards.
TATTTTATAATTCCTTCATTAGCTTTATAATAACTAGTATTATGAGATAATATTATACTTCCATCTCCATCAAAATAACCTCTTATAAAATGCCTTATTAAAGCCTTATCAATATTAGGCAATTTATCCATCGTTAGCGATTTATTGGGATATAATCCTATTTCCCTCAATCTAGTTGCCATTATTTTAGAGGAAAAACTTAATGAATATCCTTCTTTAGAATTTTCAAAACCACCCTTCTTGGTACGCCTAATATCTCCAGTAAATTGAAGCTCATTAGCCATAAACTCTAGTATCTCTAAATCATTTATAGATACTACTATATTATTATGATTTTCATCTCCAACAAATCCATCAGCATAAATAAATCCTAATATATATGCTTTAGCTTCTATATCAATACAAGCAAAATAACATTCATCTAAAACATATCTATTTTTTAATCTAGTATTTATACCTTCTTCTTTTAAAACACGTCTTACAGCTCTATCTGATACATTTAAATTTTTTGAAATATCTCCCATACAGACGCCTTTATTTTTATAATAATAATTTACTATTTTGTATTTATCATAACCATTAAGTTCTCTATAATTTTTAAACAAACTTATATTCACCTCTATGAATATAATTTCTAAATTATAGGTAAATTATACATAATAATCATTAACTTTCTTATAGAATGCATACGAAGCAAAGTCCATCATCTGGTCGAAAATTTCATTTGCCGCTTTTTCACTTATGCCATTTCTCAGACAACCTGGTACTTCTACATTACCATTTTCATCTACTATTCCATATATAAAATTCTTTCTTTCTTGCTCCATTACACTGTGCTTTTTCTTTGACATGGCTCTTCTAACCATATCACTTCTTCCAAGTGAGTATCCACCTAGATCTCTAACAATCTGCATAACTTGTTATAGTGATAGGTAACTCTACCTTCGTCTTAACGGTCAGGTTTTGTTTTCCCCCACTTCACACCGTACATGCGACTTTCATCGCATACGGCGTTCCATTAATTATTACAAATGTATTTCATTCTCTCGTATTTTCTTTTAAGATATAGTGTTGAATCATTATACATATATTCAAATAGTTCTCTTGAAAACTTTTTTCCACCTAAGAAGTAACATATATTTTTACTTTTAGTATTAAATATGCTCAAATCACATCTATTTAACTCAACTAGAATTCTATTTACTAGATTATTACTCCCAACAAACCCACTCCTAAATCTCCTTATATCTGTTATTCCATCTCCATCAAAAACTCCTCTTATGAAATCTCTAATATATACTTTAGGTATATTATCTGGAAAAATTTCAAATCCTGTTTTTTGAGGTACAATACCATAATTACTAAGACTTTCACACATATGCCTTGATGTCAAACTCACATAATAACTTGGATTTTTCCCACATTTCATTTTTGCTTCATTTATCCATTTTCTAATAGTTGCTTCATTTGCTCCTATGAGACAAGCTACTTTTTGAGCTGAATAACCAACTAAATAATATTCTATTGCTTTCTTTTTTGTTTCAACACTATATTTCACTTAGACAACCTCTAATTGTATTATTTTCCAAACAATTAGAGAATATACATTTGCTTAACTAACTATGCCCCTTCGCTCCATAAAAATTACTTTACTTCATCACTACTACAGGCTGCTGCCCTTATTCTTTGTGAATCATTTCCTATTCACTAGTACCATCGGATTTCAACATCCTTAACATTTACTGAATAAGTTCAAACGTTCCTATCATTCTATCTTTACATATTAACTTAGGCCTTCTCTATGAACCGTCAAGTGCCTTTTTGCTATCTTAAGGTAAGCTAAAAGCAATTATTTTTTAATAATTATAATTTAAATAACCAAGAATACTTAAATTACACTTGAATCTAAATACTTTCTCTTCGTACTTTAATGGTTAACGATTCTTCAAACGAGAATTTCTTTCGTAGCCATATTAATTTTATAGACCCCCGATTACTTCTCTAACCACTTCCCAGGTCTGATTTTCACCGACTTCAACGAGCTTCATACATATTCATGTTGAACTAAATATGCATGTCGTAGTATTAGGGAAGAACTACCTTAATTAGTTCTTAAAAGGTATTTCACCTTTAATATCAAATGATAAGTTAGATAAATATTTATCCCTACAATTTTATACTACATTTCTATAGTTTTTGTATTTGTAGAACGTTTCGCACCTTGATATACCATTACCCCATATGTGACATCCAGTATACTTTCAAGTTCTGGTGTCTCATAATGCACACTGTCTTTATTTCTTTTACCTTCTATATATCTCGGAATCTCAGCCATAGGACCTGGTCTATATAAAGATATACCAGCTATGATATCTTCTAAGCAGTCTGGCTTAAGTTCCTTCATGAATGATGTCATTCCTGGAGATTCTAATTGGAATACACCAGCTGTTTTTCCTTCACCAATCATGTTATATACATTTTTATCTTCAAAATCTATTTTATCTAAATCAATATCTATTCCTTGATTTTCTTTAATCATCTTAACAGCATCACTCATAACTGTTAAAGTTCTTAAACCAAGGAAATCCATCTTTAGAAGTCCTAGCTCTTCTAATGTTGTCATATCAAATTGAGTTACTATCATTTCATCATTTCTTTGAAGTGGTACATATTCAACCAATGGCTTCGATGCTATAACCACCCCAGCTGCATGCGTTGACGAATGCCTTGGTAACCCTTCTAGAGTTTTACTAACATCAATTAATGTTTTTACTCTATCTTCTGTCTCATATGCAGCCTTAAGCTCTGGATTTAAATCTAATGCCTTTTCTATTGTTATTCCAAGCATTGTAGGAATCATTTTAGCTATTCTATCTACTTCTGCATAAGAGTAGTTCATAGCTCTTCCTACGTCTCTTAAACACAATCTAGCCGCCATTGTACCAAAAGTAATTATCTGTGATACATTTTTAACTCCATACTTTTCAACAACATAATCTATTACTTCCTGTCTTCTTTCATAACAAAAATCCGAATCTATCTATTACTACCCTCTCTTTCGAGATACTTAAACACTACTTTTGTAGTGGGTATAGACTATATCTTCACCCACCGACCTTTATACGGTTTGGGCTGCCCCACTTCGCTATGTTTCATAAACATAGCTACGTCCCCTTGGACTAGTCGTTGAACGTTTCCCTCTTCAGGACTTCGCTGCTTATTACCCAATCTATTAATTTTTCAACATTCACGTTTAAGCTTATTTCATCTTTACGTTGTAGTATCAATAGCTCTAAGGGCTTTCAAGCAATTCGAGGCTCTTTAAGTATATTATTTCTAATATACACGACTATTAAGTTAAAATGTAGATTTTAAATTTATATATTTGATATATTTTCTATCTAGATAAATTGTAGAATTATCATATAAATAACTCATTATATTGAATGTTTTTAGACGCCCACCATAACTTATATAATAGTTATTTTTCTCATCATTATATCTTTAACTAATTTTTCGCTATTTATTAATATTCTACAATATTTACAACTACCATAAACCGAGTTAGATACATACGATTTAATTTTATAATCTGAACCTATACATTTCTTGAATTTTTCTAAATGCATCCTATCTAAATTAGCTATTGCTATTCCCAATTTACTTCCAGTTACATATCCATCTGCATAAATAAACCCTAACCAATATGCCTTTTCTTCAGTATCTATTTCAGAAAAATAATCATCATTCACTGAATAAACTAAATGACTATCCCTTAAATTTCTAGTACTAACTTTCCATCTTTTTAACGCATCATAGATACCACATAAACTACATCCAAGTTTATCTGCAATTTTACTACATGATAATTTTTGATCAATATATAAATTTATAATTTCAAACTTATACTTATCCAACTCATATCGCTTCAAATTTCTACACTCCTAAGAATTTAATATATTCTTAGTATAAACTTATTTCTAATCTGGCATACTAACTCTTTCCGGATTTAAAAATCTTTCAAAGAGCAAGCTATACTTTATCGGATTAATTTTTGTTATTCCCAGAGTATAAGCAACTATAGAGCCTGCTGCCGATCCCCTTCCTGGTCCCGTTGGTATTCCATGATCATTTGAATACTTAATAAAGTCCCAGGTAATCAAGAAATAATCAACATATCCCATTTGATTAATTACACCAAGCTCATAACTAAGCCTATCAACATAAGTCTTTGCTTCCTCATTAGTTTCAGCAAATTCCTTTACATCTTGAACATTAATTAACTTATTCCTAAATTGTTCAAAGACATCATATCTTTCAACAAGACCTTCAAAACACACCTCTTCAAGATAATCAAAGTGAGTTTTATATTCCTCAGGAACTGGGAAATTAGGTAACTTAGATACATGGAATTCATAATCAAAATTACATTCATCTGCAATTTTAATTGTATTTTCTAATGCCTCTGGAACATAAGAAAACATATTCCACATTTCTTCTGGTGATTTCAAATAGAACTGATCCGAAGGATATCTTCTTCTATTTACATCTTCAACAGTTTTACCTGTTTGAATACACATAAGGATATCATGAGCCTTAGAATCCTCTTGTTTAATATAATGGACATCATTAGTTGCAATTAAAGGAATTCCAGTTTCTCTAGCTAACTTAATATTACCTTCTGTAACCTTTCTTTGCTCCTCCATTCCATGATCCTGAATTTCTAAATAAAATCCATCTTTAAATATGTCCTTATACATCAAAGCAACTTCTTTAGCTTTTTCATAATCATCTCTTAATAAATTTTTTTGTACTTCTCCACCAAGACAAGCACTTAAAGCAATTAAACCTTCACTATGCTCTCTTAAAAAATCATGGTCAACCCTTGGCTTATAGTAAAAACCATCAATTGAAGCAGCTGATACTATTTTCATTAAATTTTCATATCCAACTTGATTTTTTACTAATAAAACTAAGTGATATGTACCATTATCCTTATCATTAATTTTAATATCCATTGATTTACTTGCTACGTAAACCTCACAACCAAGAATAGGTTTAATTCCTTGTGCTATAGCTTCTTTATAAAAAGCTACACAACCATACATTACACCATGGTCAGTAATTGCTATACTTTCCATACCTAGTTCCTTAGCTCTGCTAATAACCTTTTTAATTTTAGCCGAACTATCAAGTAAACTATACTCAGTATGTAAGTGGAGATGACAGAACTTTTTATTTTCCAATAAAACACCCCCGTTTGAATTAGTTAAAAGTTTTTAATTAAGAGTTAATAGTCTATTGTATAAATCCCCAAATGATTTATATATTAACTATTAACTAACTAATAGTTTCCACTTCTAATTTCTTCTGCTATTTTTTCTATTTTTCTTAGCCTATGATTAATTCCAGACTTACCAACTGGCGGATCTAGCATTTCTCCTAGCTCTTTTAGCGATTCATCTGGATAGCTTAATCTAAGTTCTGCAACTTCTTGAAGATTTTTAGGCAATCTTTGAAGTCCAATACTATTTTGAATAAGCTTAATACTTTCAACCTGTCTTACTGCTGCATTAACTGTTTTACTCAAATTAGCTGTTTCACAGTTTACAAGTCTATTTACGTTGTTTCTCATTTCCTTCATTATTCTTATATTTTCTAATTCAAGTAATGAAGTATGAGCTCCTACTATGTTTAAAAGGTCAACTATTTGCTCACCTTCTTTAATATATATTATAAAACTATTTTTTCTTTGAATAACCTTTGAGTTTAATCCAAAGGAATTAATTAGTTTACATAAATCAATTGCATATTCTTCACTATGAGTTACAAACTCTAAATGATATGTCTTTTCAGGATTAGTTACACTTCCCCCACCAATAAAAGCTCCTCTAATATAAGCTTTCTTATACTCTTCAGTCTTTACCATTTCAGGATCAATTTTATAATCAATAGTTAGTACTCCATCTATTTCCTTGAAAATCCCTGTTTCTTGAAGTAAGTCCCTAACCCCCATATCTTCTTCTATTAAAACCATGTAGATATTGTTCTTCTTTAATGAGTTACTCTTTTTAACCATTAATTTAGAATGTATATCAAAGTGTTCCTTTAGCAAAGTGAATATATGTCTTGCTGAAGCTGGATTTTCTGTTGTAATTCTAAAGCTAAGACCTTTTCCACTAAATCCTATAGTTCCACTACCTTTCATTATTGCTGAAAGCTCTGCTAATGCTTCCTCTTTCGATATATCAGTATATCTGCATATTTCTCCTTTTACTTTCGCTGAAAACGACATAAATTCTTTCTCCTAACTAACTATAAATATATAACACATTATATCATAAACTGTTCCTACTGTGTCATAATATAATAATGGAAAATTACTTTAAAGAAAAATAGAGGATATTGCCTATGCAATATCCTCTATTTTTCTTTATTATTTTTAATTTTTTTAGAAACGTACATATACTCCATTATCTTCTTTTTATCATATAATAGCTTTTTATCAAGAACAGTTGTCATCAATACTTGTGCCAAATATTCTGAATCATGTTTTACATATCCCTTAGTTATTTTAACCAAATCTGTTTCTACTACCTTAACACCTAAGTCCTTTATATTATCATAATCTAGCTCAACTAATTTAGAACCTTCACTTAAATATCTTTCCTCTATATCCTTAGGAATTGTCCCATTATTTGCAATAACATATTCAACACTATTTTTACCACTATACTTCATTAACGTTTTTATATGATCAGAAACAGTAAAATCATCAGTTTCCCCTGGTTGAGTCATTACGTTAGAAATATAAATTTTAATTGCATCACTTTTATTTATACACTCTGCAATATCCTCTACTAAAAGATTTGGAATTATGCTTGTATACAAACTTCCCGGCCCCATGACTATTGCATCTGCCTCGCTTATAGCCATTAATGCATCTAATAAAGGCTTTGCCTTTTCAGGTTCAATCTTTAAGTTTTTTATTTTACTTTTTTGTTTAATAACTTCATCAGGTATTATAGATTCACCCTCTACAATATTTCCATTTTCAAGTTCTGCAATCAACTTCATATCATCTAAAGTAACTGGTAATACTTTTCCTGTTACAGCAAGTACTGAACTCATTTTTTGAACTGCCGCTTCAAAGTTATCGCTTATCCCATCCATGGCAGCTAAAAATAAATTACCAAAACTTTGTCCCTTTAAAGTTCCTTCTGTAAATCTATATTGAAGTAAATCCTCCATTATTGGCTCAGTATCAGCTAAAGCTAAAATACAGTTTCTTATATCCCCTGGTGGAAGCATTCCAAGGTCAGCTCTAAGTTTTCCTGAGCCTCCCCCATCATCACCAACTGTTACTATTGCTGTTATATTATTAGTATATAATTTAAGTCCTCTCAGCATTGTTGATAAACCTGTTCCCCCACCTATAACAACAATCTTTGGTCCTCCTACATGAACTCTCTTTTCATCAACTAAATCCTCAATATTTTTATCAGTTATAGTTATTTTAATTTTTTCATTATTTATTAATGCAATAAACGACTTTATAAATTCTGATAAAGCTATATACATAATTAAAAGTCCTATTAAGCTTAGAAATAAGTATAAAACTTTAAATGCTATACTTTCTCCTACCTGTGAAAAAATTTCAATAAACCCTACTACCGATAAAACCATACCAATAAAGCCTAAAAAAATCCATCGTTTAATTTTTATACCAGGCTTCATCAAAAACTCCATTATCATAGTTTTTTATCCCCTTTATGAACATCTTCTTTAATATCTCTATGTTCTATATAAACATCATAATTTTTTTCATGTAAATTCTTGTAAATTTCATTTGCAATAGCAACTGATCTATGTCTTCCCCCTGTACATCCTATTGATATAATAAGCTGTCTCTTTCCTTCTTTTTTATAATTAGGAATTAAAAATTCTAACATATCAATTAGCTTATATAAAAAGTTCTTTGTTTCATCTTGTTCTAAAACATAGTCTTTAACTGGAGTATCTAATCCTGAGAAAGGCTTTAATTCCGGTATATAGAATGGATTTGGTATAAATCTAACATCAAAAACTAAATCAGAATCAACAGGTATACCATATTTAAATCCAAAACTTAATACTGTAATAGACATTTGCTTTTCTGGAAGAGTTTCATCACCAAAATACTTAGTCATTTCTTCTCTTAAATCTCCAATTTTATATTTTGATGTATCTATAATGATATCTGCTTTATCCTTAACCTCTCTTAATTTTTCTCTTTCTAACTCTATTCCAGTTATAACTCTTCCTCCACCTGATAATGGATGGCTTCTTCTCTTTTCTTTAAATCTCTTTACTAAAACTTCATCAGTTGCATCTAAAAATAGTATTTCATACTTAAATTGATCTTTTTCTAGTTCTCTTAAACTTTGGAATAAATCATTAAAGAATACTCCACCTCTTATATCTATTACTAATGCAACTTTATCAATTTTACCGTTACTTTGTGAACAAACTTCTGCGAATTTTGTAATTAATGTTGGTGGTAAATTATCTACACAAAAATATCCCATATCCTCTAAACTTTTTGTAGCTTCTGATTTACCTGCACCTGATAAACCTGTTACTATAATGAATCTCATATAATACCTCCAAAAACTTCTGCTTTATTTAATCTTATGATATAACTTTACTAACTCTGAACTTATATAATTCTGTATAGAATAATTATATCAAAACAACTTTGCTTTTACACGATTTAATTAACTAAATGTAATATTTAGAACACTTCATAAATTATTTTTAATGAAACTCCTTCTCCTATTCGTCGAATGAGTAAGTTTGCCTTGCCAAATATAAAATTTGGAGGCTCAATTATATCAAAACAACTTTGCTTTTACACGATTTAATTGAGTAAATAGAATATTTAGAAACCTTCACGAATTATTTTTAATGAAACTCCTTCTCCTATTCGTCGAATGAGTAAGTTCTCCTTGCCAAATATAAAATTTGGAGGCTCACTTATATCAAAACAACTTTGCTTTTACACGACTTAATTGAGTAAATCTAGGCATAAAAAAAGTTGCCCTAAGGCAACCCTTTACTCTTCACCAATTATTCTAACTTCTGGATGAAGCTCTACTCCAAATTGTCTCTTAACTTCATCTTGAATATATTTTATTAAATCAGTTATATCTTTAGCTGTAGCATTTCCTTTATTGATTACAAATCCTGAATGTTTTTCAGAAACTGCTGCTCCTCCTATAGAATAACCTTTTAAGCCTGCATCTTGAATAAGTTTTCCTGCAAAGTACCCTGTAGGTCTCTTAAATGTACTTCCTGCTGATGGATATTCAAGTGGTTGTTTTGATTCTCTTTTATTTGTTAAATCATCAACCAACTCTTTTATTGTCTTTACTTGCCCCTTTTCTAATTTAAACACAGCTGATAATACTGTATATCCTTTTTTCATAACTATTGATGATCTATATCCAAAGTCTAAATCCTTATTTGAAAGTCTTACAATATTGCACTCTTCATCAATTATTTCAGCACTTTCTATAACATGAGCTATTTCTCCATCATAAGCACCTGCATTCATAAATACGGCTCCACCTATAGTTCCTGGAATTCCACAAGCAAATTCAAATCCAGTTAATGAATTTTCCATAGCTTTATCAGAAACTGCTTTAAGCATAGCTCCACACTCTGCTTCTATTTTATCTCCATCTACAATAATAGTGTTAACTTCTTTTAAAGAAATTACAACACCTCTAAATCCACCATCTCTAACTAGTATGTTAGAACCATTTCCTATTAAATAAAAAGGAATTTTGTTTTCCTTACAAACTTCAACACTCTTTATTACCTGCTCTTTTGATTTTGGAATCAATAATATATCTGCTGGCCCACCAACTTTAAAATTAACATAACTACTTAGTTTCTCATCTATCTTAATATCATTTTCATCATAAAATTTCCCAAACAACCCTACAAATTTATCGTATTTATTCATGACAAGCTCCTTAAAATTATAAAATATTTACAATTTAATAGTATAAATTAATTTATACTATTAAACAAGTGATTTAGCTTTAATTATTACCATTAAAGTAATTATAAATACTTTGTGCTGATTTTTTATCTATAGATTGTGTATCTAAAAGTTCTTCTATCGTTGCCTTCTTTATGTTATCAACGCTTCCAAACTTCATTAATAATGCTCTTCTTCTTTTTTCTCCAACATTAGGTATATCATCTAAAATTGAATGTAAAGTTCTTTTATCTCTTAAGCTTCTATGATATGTTATTGCAAATCTATGCACCTCATCTTGAATTCTTCTAATAAGCTGCATTAAATTTGATCCTCTATTTATAATCAGCTCTTTATTATTATATACTATCCCCCTTGTTTGGTGTTTATCATCCTTAACTAGTCCACAAACTGGAATATCTATATTTAACGATTTTAACACCTCTAAAGCAATATTAACTTGACCTTTTCCACCATCCATCATTATTAAATCAGGAAATGTTGAAAATTTTCCTGCTGATAGCTTTAAATCTCTTTGTTGAATAGCTTTTATTTCATCTAACCCATGATTAAATCTTCTAGTTAATATTTCACGCATACTATCATAATCATTGGCACCCTTAACTGTTTTTATCTTAAATCTTCTATAATCACTATTCTTTGCTCTTCCTTCTTCAAATACAATCATTGTTCCAACAGAATCTACACCCTGTATATTAGAAATATCATATGCTTCTATTCTAGAAGGCCATTCATCTAAACTTAATAGCTCTTGAAGTTCTAATAAAGAAACTCTATTTAATTCTTTATCTTTTAAATATTTATCTTTAAACTTTTCTAAGGTAATTTGTGCATTATTTTTAACCATTTCAAGCATATCTTTCTTTTGTCCCTTTTGTGGTACTTTAATCCATACCTTAGAACCCCTTTTTATGGTCAAATATTCTTCCATTAATTCTAACTCATTAATTTCTGGTACAAAAATAGTTTTCGGTACCTTTGCTGTTCCTCCATAAAAGGTAGCTATGAATTCTTCTATTATTTCACCAATTCCTTCATTTGCAGTATTTTCAAATATGAAATGCTCTCTTCCGATTATCTTACCATCTCTAGAGAAAAATACTTGAATACAACTATCTTTTTCATCTTGCTCTATATTAATAAAATCTTCGTCACCTTCCATAGTTTTAAAAATCTTTTGCTTTTCAACTATAGCTTCTATAGATAATATTTTATCTCTCAATGCTGCTGCTTTTTCAAATTCTAATTCTTCAGCGGCTCTTTCCATTTCATCCTTTAGCATTTTAGTTACATAAGTTTCTTTACCACTTAAAACATCTATTATATCACTAATCATCTTCCCATATTCTTCTTTAGTAATATGGCCACCACATGGCCCAAAGCATTTTTTAATATGATAATTCAAACAAGGTCTTACCTTCTCTCCATTTTCTCTTATTGCAAGTTTACAAGTTCTTAATGGAAATATCTTATATATTAAATTAATAGTTTCATAAACTGCTGCCCCATTAGTGTAAGGTCCAAAATATTTGCTTCCATCCTTAGCAAAATTTCTAGTAACAAACACCCTTGGATAATCATCTTTTATAGTTATTTTTATGAATGGATAAAACTTATCATCCTTTAGCAGAATATTATACTTAGGACTATACTTTTTTATTAAGTTGCACTCTAAAATTAAAGCCTCCATTTCTGAATCTGTAACAATATACTCAAATTCGGAAATATTTTTAACCATTACACGCACTTTTTCAGAATGATTTTTTGAGTTTTGAAAATAACTTTTAACTCTATTTTTTAGTATTTTTGCTTTTCCTACATAAATTACTTCCCCTAAAGAATTTTTCATTAAATATACTCCAGGTTTATCTGGCAAATTCTTTAAATGATATTCAAAATCAAACATTTTAGAATCCTCCCCTCTTTAGTTTAGTAGATAATAATTAAGAGTTAAAGGTTACTCTAAGCAAACCTAAACTTAATTATACTTAAGCTTGCTTTTGTCCCCCTTAACTCTTATATTAGCACATAATTTTTTTATTTATTTTAATAGCCTAAAACCGCCTGTCTTACAACTTTACTTGCAACAGTTGCTGCTTTACCTGAACCAGTTCCACCATTTTCAACAATTACTGCAACTGCTATTTTTGGATCGTCCATTGGTGCTACTGATATAAACCAACTATGTGGTGTTGCTTCGCTACCATCTGGTAAAGTATAATCAGCAGTACCTGTTTTCCCTCCAGCATTAGTTCCTTCAAATGCTGGCCACTTACTTAAATTACTGTTAACTAAATTAACCATATAATCTTGTATTGTTTCTGCTATATCACTAGACATGACTTGTTTTAATTGTTTATCATCAATAGTTTTAACTACATTTTGATCTTTATCTACTATAGCCTTAACAAGTTTAGGCTGCATCATTACTCCATCATTTCCAACTGTAGCTGCAACTAAAGCCATTTGCATAGGTGTTGCTAAAACACTACTTTGGCCTATACCACTTTGTGCTATATTCCCAATTTCTGAACTATCTAAAGATGGAAATCTACTTGCAGTTATAGATATACCTGGCCCTTTTATTACAGAGTTGAATCCATAATCCTCTGCAGTAGATTTAAGTGCATCATTTCCTAATTCCATAGCTAATGTACCAAATACAACATTACTTGATACTTTATATGCTTGCTTTAAGTCTATTGAACCATAAGCATTATTTCCAAAGTTACTTAAAGATCTTCCATCAGGAAATTTAATTTTTCCTTCATCACTAAAAGTTCTATCAACTACTGATGGAATATTTTCTAATGCGCTTGTTAATGTTACAGTCTTAAATACAGATCCTGGAGGATATAATCCATTGATTGCCCTATTTATTAACGGTGAGTCTTCTCCACTTCCACTATTAGCTGCATTCATTTCATCTGCTAAATTATTAGGATTAAATGTTGGTTTTGATACCATTGCTAATATTTCTCCTGTTTTAGGGTCTAATGCAACTACAGCACCTTTATTATTACCTAATGCATCTGATGCCACTTGTTGAAGTGTTGTATCTAATGTAGTTACAACTCCATTTCCTACCTTAGCGTCTTCTTCTGTTAGTAAGCTAAAATCTATCTTATCTTTAAATTCTTTAAAATTCTCTGTAAAGTTAAAGCTTCCTGTACTTTCCTTATCGCTCTTTATATTTTCTACTAACCCATTTAAATCAATAGTATCTAAGAACTTTCTGAAATTATTACCAAAAGCATTATAAGTAGTTAATTCACTATCATACTCTTCTTCAAGACCAGTAGTTCCATATACAGCACTTGTATAACCTAATGCATGCACATATAAATTACCATATAAATAATCTCTTTTTTGTGAAGTTTGATTTAACCTTTCACTTGTAGTTAATGCAGTCCCATTTCTATCATAAATGGTTCCTCTTAAAACTTCATTCTTTTTAGCTATAACCCTTGTGTTACCTGCCATTTCATTAATTTTAGGACTTTTAATTAGCTGAAAATATGCAATATAGGATATCAATGCTATAAAGAAAACTAAGAAAACTGTCATTACATGCTTAACACTTTTTGCTAAATCATTCATATCCTATGCCTCCTCTGATATTTTTTGTAATATTCCTAATGCAAAGAATATTGTTAATACTGATGAACCACCATAACTTATAATAGGCAATGTTATACCTGTTAATGGGATAACAGCAAATATTCCTCCTATTATAACTAATGTTTGACATGCTATCATTGTACTAAAACCAACTGCAATCAATTGTGAATAACTGTCTTTTGTAACAAATGCTGCTCTTATACCTCTATAAAATAATAGGAAATATATTATCATTAATCCAATTGCAAAAATTATTCCAAATTCCTCACATATAATTGCATAAATCATATCACTTTCTTTAACAGGCAAATTTTCAAAATGACCTTGCCCTAATCCAACTCCAAAAAGTCCGCCTGCAGCAATAGAATACATTCCTTCAACTATTTGATAAGATGATCCTAATGCATACTTCCATGGATCTAACCAAATCTTAACTCTTTCTCTTACATGCCCAAACATAGCATATCCAGCTACTGATCCTATAGCTGCTAATCCTAAAGCAGTAAATACATATTTTCTCTTTGATGTTGCAACATAAAGTAATGTTATTGAAATACCAAAGAATATTAAGGCACTTCCTAAATCTCTTTGAAGCACCATACACCCCATTGAAAACCCTGCAACTAATGCTGGTTGCCATAATTGCTTGGCATCTCCTTTAAAGTTATTTTTAGCTTCATAACTTGATAATGCAGCTGCTAAATATAATACTAATGCAATCTTTCCAAATTCTGAAGGCTGAAAAGATATCGGTCCTATTATTATCCAGTTCTTTGCCCCATATAATTCTGTACCGAATATTAATGCTAATGGCATTAATATTAAAGTTATTATCATATATATATTCTTATATTTTACAAAACTCTTTAAGTCTGGCAATATTACTACTATCAATATATAGGCTATTATTCCTAAAGATATCCAAACTAATTGTTTAATAGCTGTAACTGTATTTATTCTATATAATGTTGCTACTCCTACTACTGCTAATACACTTGCAAAAATTAAAATAAATTTATCGCCATCTGGATAAAACCTTCTAATTACAAAGTGGGAATAGCCTATTAATACACATAAGACTACCCCCATTATTAATGCAAATTTGTCAAAAGGTTGTTGTAAAAAACCTAATGCTGTGAAAAGTAGTAAGCATAGCAGATATACTAATCTAAGTAATCTTTTTTCTCGCTTTATTGCTTTCATATCATCACCTCTATTATCTGCCTGACTTTAAAACTTTAAAAATAGCACTTCCTATTTTTACTTCATCATCAGCAACTAGCTTATACTTTTCCTGTATTCTTTCATTATTTACATATACACCATTGGTACTATTTAAGTCTTCAACATATAAATTATTATTTTTAGCATATATTTTTGCATGGTTACCTGATACAAAAGGCTCGGTTAATACTATTGTATTTTCTGGCTTTCTACCTAATGTAATAATTCCTCTTATAGGAACTACTGACCCCTGTTCTAATGTAGAATTAACTCCAGTTTGAATAACCTCAATACCATATCTTATACCTGAGCTATTATTTCTTGCTTTTCCACCAGTCTTAACATCTTTATACATTATCTTTAACGCATAATATATAATGACATATAATAAAATTATGAAAACTATACCAAATGTAAAAGTAACCAACTTTCCAAAACTCATACCTTCACCTCAAATTAACGTATATTTACCATTATATATTAAATCTTATTGTAAAAAATAACAAGTCATCTAAGACTAACTTAATAACTTCTTAAGATATTTCCCTGTGTGTGATTTGTCGTTTTTAACTATTTCTTCTGGTGTTCCTTGCGCTACTAATGTACCACCTTTATCTCCACCTTCTGGCCCTAAATCTATTATATAATCGGCACATTTTATCATATCTAAATTATGTTCTATAACAACAACTGTATTTCCCGCTTCAACTAATCTTTGTAGTATTTCAACTAATCTACTAACATCATCTACATGAAGTCCTGTTGTTGGTTCATCTAAAATATATAAAGTCTTTCCAGTACTTCTCTTTGATAATTCAAATGCAAGCTTAATTCTTTGAGCCTCACCACCTGATAATTGAGTTGAAGGTTGACCTAATCTAACATATCCTAATCCTACATCTTTTAGTGTTTGAATCTTATTTTTTATCCTTGGAATATTTTCGAAGAATTCTAATGCCTCTTCTACAGTCATATTTAAGACATCATCAATATTCTTACCTTTATATTTAACTTCAAGAGTTTCTCTATTATATCTCTTTCCTTTACATACTTCACATGGAACATATACATCAGATAAGAATTGCATTTCTATTTTTATTATTCCATCACCAGAACATGCTTCGCATCTTCCACCTTTTACATTAAAGCTAAATCTTCCTGGCTTATATCCTCTCATCTTAGCCTCTGGAGTTTGTGAGAATAATTCTCTTATTATGTCAAATGTACCTGTATATGTTGCTGGATTTGAACGTGGAGTTCTGCCTATAGGACTTTGATCAATATCTATAATCTTATCAATATTTTCATATCCTGTGATATCTTTAAACGCACCAGTTGGGTTTTTACTCTTATTAATTATTTTATTTAATCCTTTATAAAGTATTTCATTTACTAATGTACTCTTACCAGAACCTGAAACACCTGTAACCATTGTTAAAACTCCTAATGGGAATTTAACATTTAAATTTTTAAGATTATTTTCCTTAGCACCAGTTACAGTAATAAAATTTCCATTACCTTCTCTTCTTACCTCAGGAACTTTAATTGATTTTTCTCCTGTTAAATATTGACCTGTAATTGATTCTTTACATGCCATAATTTCATCAACTGGACCTGCTGCAATTATTTGACCACCATGTTCTCCTGCTCTTGGTCCTATATCTACTATATAATCTGCTTCTCTCATAGTATCTTCATCATGCTCAACAACTATAACTGTATTTCCTACATCTCTTAAGTTTTTTAAAGTTTGAATTAATTTATCATTATCTCTTTGATGTAATCCAATACTAGGTTCATCTAGTATATATAAAACTCCCATTAATGCTGATCCAATTTGAGTAGCAAGTCTAATTCTTTGTGCTTCCCCACCAGAAAGAGTTCCTGAACTTCTTGAAAGATTTAAATAGTCTAATCCAACATTAACTAAGAATTGTAATCTGCTTTTTATTTCTTTTACTATTTGATCACTTATAATTCTTTCCTTTTCAGATAATGTAATTGAATTTATAAACTCAAGCTCTTCCTTAATTGACATTTTAGTAAATTCATATATATTTTTATCTCCAATAGTAACCGCTAAAACTTCTTTGTTAAGTCTAGCCCCTTTACATTTCGGACAAGCATTGTTGCTCATATATTGTTCTATTTCACCTTTTATAACATCTGAGTTAGTTTCTTTATATCTTCTTATAAGTGAATTAATTTCTCCATCATAAGAATATGCGTATTTTGCCTTTACTCCATCCTTAGTATAAATAACAGATAACTTATGTCCATTAGTTCCATATAATAATAAATCTAAATGTTCTTTAGATAATTCCTTTACTGGCCTATTTAAATCTAAATCATACTCTTTACTTAATGCTTGCAGTATAGCATATGTCCATGAATCTTCCTTTAGTCTTCCTTCTCCCCAAGTAGCTATAGCCCCTTCCATAACACTTAGGTTTTTATTCGGAATTACTAAGTTTGGATCTATTTCCATTAAAGTTCCTAAACCATCACATTTGTCACATTTTCCATATGGTGCATTAAATGAAAACATTCTTGGTTCAAATTCTTGCATGCTAATTCCACAATCAGCACATGCAAAATTTTCACTAAATAATATATCTTTATCACCAATTACATTTATTATAACTAGACCTTCTGCTAATTTTAATGCAGCTTCTAGTGAATCACTTAATCTACCTTCAATTCCTTCTTTAATTACAAGCCTATCAACAACTGCTTCAATATTATGCTTTTTAGTCTTTTCAAGTTTTATTTCATCTTCAGCTAATTCATATATTTCGCCATCTACTCTTGCTCTTACATATCCATTTTTCTTTATATTATCTAATATTTTTTCATGAGTCCCTTTTTTTCCTCTTATAATTGGAGCTAAAACTTGAATTTTAGTTCTATCCCCAAGAGCCATTACTTGATCCACAATTTGATCAACAGACTGCTGACTTATTACCTTTCCACATTTAGGACAATGTGGAATACCTATTCTTGCATATAGCAATCTTAAGTAATCATAAATCTCAGTAATTGTCCCCACTGTAGATCTTGGATTTTTGCTAGTTGTTTTTTGATCTATTGATATTGCTGGTGATAAACCTTCAATATAGTCAACATCAGGCTTATTCATTTGCCCTAAAAATTGTCTTGCATAAGCAGATAAAGATTCAACGTATCTTCTTTGTCCTTCAGCATATAACGTATCAAATGCTAAAGAAGATTTACCTGAACCAGATAATCCAGTAAATACTATTAATTTATCTCTGGGAATTTCTAAGGAAACATTTTTTAAATTATGTACTCTTGCACCTTTTACTATAATCTTATCTTTCATTTTTCTACCCTCTTCGATATACTTCATTATTTTATTTTTGTCATAATTTCTTTTCTTTAATCCCGAACAAATATTCTCTTTATTATATTTTAGGTTTATTGAAATTTATTGTCAATAAAATTCATGATTAATATTTATACGATTATAATTTGGTTTTTATATCTTTGCATCATCCAACATACTTACTTAAAGTCTCAATAATATTTTTTTCTTGTATATCATCTGTTTATAAAAAAATACAAGCAAATACTTTTCTTTAAATTTGCTTGCATTAATTATAACTATTTTTATCTTATTTCCATAAAATTTGTATTATTAATTCTTCGTTTTTTAAAGTGGAATTTATACTATATCCCAATTTTTCTACTAAGACCTTAGTTATATACAACCCTAATCCTGTATTTCTATCACTTCTTGATTTATCCACAGTATAAAATCTATCAAATAATTTATCCACATTTTCTTCTGTTAAAGCTGTTGTCTTGTTAATAAACTCTGTTATTATTACATCATCCTTTTGTTTCAAAGTAATTTTTACATAACTTTCACCATGTTTAATCATATTTCCTATTAAATTAGTAAAAATTCTTGTAATAGCTCCTTCATCTGATATAATATCTCTAACATTTTCATCTACTTCAATAATCGGATTAATATTATTATTAATAAAATCATTGTAAAATGCAGCTATATTTTCGCATAATATGTTTTTTAAATTTACCTTTTTATAATTAAAGTTATACTCATTTCCCTCTATTCTAGATAAATCATAAAAGCTACTAATAAGATGCTGCAATGATTTTGCCCTATTTTCTACAATATCTATATACTCATTTTTTTCCTCTTCTGATATGCCTTCTAATCTTATCATTTGCAAATATCCCATTATTGATGTTAATGGTGTTCTTAAATCATGTGACATATTCGATATACTAGCTCTTAATTCTTCTTCATTTTTGTTTTTTTCTGCCACAATCTTTTGTTTTGAGTCAAATATTAGATTTATATCTTCCACTAAACCTTCTACATCTTTATCTACAGATTTGGTTTTTATATTTGCATATTCATCTAAATTATTATTAATTTGCTTACTTATTCTTCTAAACTCTCTTTTATATCCTATAATAACAGCTATTAAAACAATAATTATTGCTATTAAAATACATGTTATTCCCATATTTTCTCCTATTCTATATATCAATTCATTATATATACCCCTAGATATACTCATCTATAATTAAACCTCTTAATCTATTTGCATATGAATTCAAATCTAATTTTATAAATATCAAAATTCAATTTATTCTTTAAGTATATTATATACTCTATGCTTAATCCTTCCAACACTATATAAATATAAGCAAATTACCTCAATAGAATATTCTAAAAAATGAATATTCCACAGAGGCAACTCTTCTATAATCTATTAAACTTTTCACTACCTATATTATTCAATACCTTAATTGAAACAAATAAAGCTATTAAAAATATAATTAATACTGAACTTAAAATAATCATCATATTTGTAATATTGAATACTTTAACTAATACAACTGATACTGCTACAACTACTAATATTAATATCAATATTCCCAAAATAGTAATCATTACACTTGCGCTTTGCTTTACTACTGTTGTTGGATTTGTCCACTCCATCTTTGGAAAATATAAATTAATT
This sequence comes from Clostridium sp. K04, assembly GCF_019734375.1. Classification (NCBI taxonomy): domain Bacteria; kingdom Bacillati; phylum Bacillota; class Clostridia; order Eubacteriales; family Clostridiaceae; genus Clostridium; species Clostridium sp. K04. Next base: position 32,369 of record NZ_JAASHD010000008.1, on the reverse strand, counting down.
ATTATTCCTAATATAGCTGATACAATTGCAAATACTATACTAATTACTAAGTTAAATATTAAATACTTTATATCAAACTTTAATCCTATATAAAAAAATACATTTGCTATAATTGATGCTGGAATTGTTATTATTAAATTAGTTATTATTTTACCCTTAAAGATATCATTAGGTTCTATTGGCAATGATTTTAATATCCATAACCTATTTCCTTCTAATGATATTGATGAATTTGTTGTACAAGATAGTCCAATAGTAAATACTAAGAAAACTAATATTGCAACTGGAATCATATTAGCTATCTCAGGATACCCCAAAAATTCCACTAACGTTTCTTTACTTACAAATAACGTTGCAATGGATGCTGCAACTAATAATACCATCCCAAACGCTGTATTCATAACATAAATAGGTGTTGCAAAGTATCTTCTTAGTTCTTGCGTAATCAATGATTTTATTACACTGCTTGCTTCTAACTTTGACACCTTATAATTTGCCTTTTTATAGCTTTCTGATAATTTCCCATTTATAACTTTAAATGTCTTACTAAATACCAAAATAAATATTAAAAATGGAACTATTGATATTAGTATAAACTTTATTAAAGCAAATATATCATAATTTACTAAAGCTTCTTTTAAATACATTGCTGGTAGATATATGCTAGATAGTCCTTTTACTATTGAGTCACTATTTGCAATAAATTCATTAATATAATTTTGCATATTCATTGAAAGCATCATAATTAATAAAAATGCTATCATACCAACAACTGTAGTTACTATATTTTTATGCTTAAATCTTGATGATACAAATGTTATAGCAACAGCTATTATTGAAGCTGATATTATTGGAATCATTGGTATAAATATTAACCCTATTATTAATATAATGAAGAAAATCCATGACAAACTTCCATTATAGATAAAATATACTATTGAAGCCGGTACTATTACAAGTGCTGTTCCTATATAGTTTATAGACATTAAACTTAATATTTTACTAGTTAATATTGTACTATTTCTTATAGGTAAAGCCATTAATAAATCGTAATCTTTTGAACTAAATAATGTTCCTTGCGCTTTATATATTGATGTTATAAAGCTTAAAATACATGAAAATAATACAGCAACTATTAATATTAAATCTAAATATCCCATTGGTTTTAATACTGTAGCTAACGCTATTGAATATGTGGTTGACATAAAACATATTACTGCTGCTATTAATAACAATGTAGCTGTAGTAATTAATAACTTCTTCTTTTCATTAGAAGTGCTAACCCCTTTAGATAAAGAATTAATTCCTGTGCTATTTATAAATGAATTTTTTAATAAAATAAATAAATTACTCATTATCAATCAACTCCATAAATACTTCTTCTAAAGAATTATTACCTTTAACTTGTTCAGTGCTACCAACTGCAACTATTTTCCCATCTTTAATAATTGCAATCTTATCACATAATTTTTCTGCTACCTCTAATACATGAGTTGAAAAGAATATTGCACTACCCTCATTACAAAGTTCTCTCATTATTTCTTTAAGTGTATGAGAAGCCTTAGGATCTAATCCAACAAATGGCTCATCTAATATTAATAACTTTGGTTTATGAATTAATGCTGATATTACTGCTAACTTTTGTTTCATACCATGGGAATATGAAGAAATTAAATCCCCTAAATATTTAGTTAACTCAAGCTTATCTCCATAATATTTAATTAATTTCTCTCTTTGTTCTTTACTTATTTTATAAATATCTGCAATAAAGCTTAAATATTGTATTCCAGTTAAAGCTTCATAAAGATCTGGATTATCTGGAATATATGCCATTACTTTTTTACATTCTATAGGATTTTTCTTAATAGATTTACTATCTATTAATATATCCCCTTCACTAAATTCTAATATTCCAACTATAGATTTAATCGTTGTTGTTTTTCCTGCACCATTGTGACCTATAAATCCAAATATCTCCCCACTATTTACAGTTAAAGATATATTATCAACTGCTTTTTTGCCCTTTGAATATTCTTTTGAAAAGTTCTTTATTTCTAACATACTATTTCTCCCCTTATACTTATTCCCCTTTTTATAATATCCTTATAAATTTGAAACTAATGTAAAAATTTGAATAACTATAGCTAATAATGATAAAATTATATTCCTTTTTATTTCTGCTGATTTACCATTTCCATTGGGTAAAAAACCAAGTCCATATAGCCCAATTGGTATAATAACAGCAATTATCTTTGGCATATAATTTTGTAATTTACCACTAACTGAAATCTGCATTCCTACTTTATTAGGTAATATAATAAATGATATAATTCCTAAAATAAAAATAACTATCCCAAAGCCTAATTTAATGTTCTTTTCTAATTTACTATTAATCATTTTTAATCTACTAACCTTTCTTATTTGATATCTTGCGACTTAAATATTTTTATTCCCACAAATAACGAAATTGCTATTGTTACTAATGAAATTATTACTGATCTTAACAAATCTCCATTTCCTGCTTTAATTGAAGTTGCTAATGCTGAATTATAAAATGGTAATACCTCATAAACTCTATCGAACCAAGGATATATTCCGTATAAAAATCCAGCTAACGTAGGAATCCCTATAAATATTGCTACTGTTATTCCTATTGTAGCTCCATTACTTTTTACTAATGTTGCTATAATCATAGCTAATGCTGCTACTGCTGAACCTGCAATAACTGATGCAACAAATGTTTTTATCATTCCTAATAGTTGTGAAATTTCAAAAGCTTTCCCCCAGCCATTCATGAGCGTTACTACTATGGTTGGTAGGATTGTCATAACAGCTAAAATTATTGTAACTGCTATAACCATAGATACAAATTTTGCTAGATAAAATTCTTCTCTCCTCTTACCGTAAGCTAAGAAATTTTTAATTGTACCTTGTGAGTATTCTTTTGCTATTAATGCTCCTACTAATATACCTATTATTATTTCTATAACTCCTGACCCAAATGAAGCATGGTATACTTCTATTGAAGTTGGATTCATCATATCTTTAGCTTGTAACTGAATTCCTAGTTGGCCTGGTGTTACTATTGCTTCACTTTCAGACATACTTGTTAATTGTTCCATAAGAACCTCTTTTTGATCTTGTGGCATATTTCCTAAACTATCATTAAGTATTTTCTCAAAAACCGATGAACACATAACTACTGTCAATGTAGATAATAAAACTGCAACACATATTAGTACTTTAAATGTTCTATTTTTAAATAGCTTATATAATTCTGCTTGTATTGCTTTAAGCATTTAAAACACCTCCAACTTTATTCATAAAGTATTCCTCCAAATTTTCACCTTTAACACTTATACTTTCAACAATAATTCCGGATCTTGATAATAACGAATTTATTTCACCAACATTATCCAAATTAGAAAATACCTTTATGTTACTATCTTCTAATACCTCATAATCACTTATTCCTAATTCTCTCTCTAACAAAATTACCGCTCTAGCTGTATCATCAACCCTTAAATCTATATATTGCCTACATTTTTCGGATAGTTGCTTAGCTGTAATTTCTTCAATTAATTTTCCATTTGAGATTATTCCATAAGTTGTTGCAAGTTCTGATAGCTCACTTAATATATGGCTTGATATCAATATTGTCATATCTTTTTCTTTATTTATCTTCTTTAATAATTCTCTTATTTCAACAATTCCCATTGGATCAAGTCCATTTATAGGTTCATCTAATATAAGCAATTTAGGATTTCCCATTAGTGCATTTGCAATTCCTAATCTTTGTCTCATTCCTAAAGAAAAGTTCTTAACTTTTTTCTTTTCAACATCTTTTAATCCAACTAATTCTAATACTTCATCTATACATTTCTTTCCTGGTATATTCCTTACCAATCTAGATACTTCTAGGTTTTCTCTTGCCGTCATATTAGTATAAAATGAAGGGGTTTCAATTAAACTTCCAACCATTGTTCTTGCCTTATTTAACTCATTTTCCTCATTTGCCCCTAAAAGCTCTATTTCTCCACCACTTTTATGAATTAATCCTGTAATAAGTCTAATTAATGTTGTTTTACCAGCACCATTTTGACCTATAAATCCATATATATCACCTTTTTTAATAGTCATATTAACATTATCTACAGCCAGTTGTTCACCATATTTTTTAGTAATGTTATATGTCTTCAATACAACTTTTTTCATTTTTATTTACCCCCTAAGTATTAATTTATCTATCACTTCTTTTTTTATTTAAATTCTTAATTTACTTACATTGTATATCCATAGTTGTAAGATACCTTAAAGAAAATATTAAGAAAGTATTAAGTTTCAAAGATAAAAAATAAGATTAAAAAATGGTTGGTAGAACTCATTAAATTTTCTACCAACCACTATTTAAATTGTATAATTACATTTTTTAAATATATTATTTCCTATTGTAATTTTCTTTCCTACAAATATTAACTATTCAGACTTTAATTTAAATCCAATTCCCCATACTGTTTGTATATATTCATTTTCCTTATCTATCTTAGATATCTTGGCTCTTAAATTACTAATATGTACATTAACAGTATTATCATCTCCAATGAATTCATCTTTCCAAACTGCCTCAAATAAATTTGCCCTTGTAAACACTTTGTTAGGATTACTAATTAATAGCTCTAATATATCAAATTCTCTAACTGTTAAATTTATGTTTATTCCATTTACCTGTACTTGTCTACTATCTATATCTAAAGTTAAATTTTTATGAGTTAATTTATTATTGCTATTTGTTTTAGAACTAGAAAATGCTTTATACCTTCTTAATTGTGCCTCTACTCTAGCCAAAACTTCATTTATATCAAATGGCTTACTAATAAAATCATCCGCCCCCATTTTTAATACTCCAATCTTATCTTCTGGAGTTGTCTTAGCTGACTCGACTATTATTGGCATTAAATAATTCTTTCTAATTTCCTTTATTAACTCTTCTCCGCATATCCCTGGTAACATTAAATCTAAGATTATAAGATCATATTGACTTTTCTCAATGCACATCTTTGCTTCTGATCCCGAATATGCCCCTCTTACATCATATCCATTTTGACTTAGTATCTTACATAACAGCGCATTTATATCCCAGTCATCTTCAACTACTAATATTTTGTTACTTGCATTCATAAATTCTCCATCCTCTATAACAAATAATTATATAAATTATATCAAAAAATTATATCTCTATAAATTAGTATTACTAAAGCCTGTAGAAATTATTTTCTACAGGCTTTAGTTTATTATTACATTTAATTAATTTTCAACCTTTTTCCTTTTGATACTACATTATTATCTTTATCTAAAACTTGGAATTCAAACATTCCTTCTGTTAAATCTTTTCCTGTTAATTTCTTTGTTCCTTCTAATATTACTGATGTTGATTTGCTATCTTCTAATTTCCCTGTAAAGTCCCACTTATGAGACTCCTGGCCATCATTTTTAACTTTATTAGCAATTAAATTTCCATTTAATGCACCATATTCAATATTTGCATTAGTAGCTAATATTGTTCCCATGAAATAATCCCCAGTACCAACCTTCGCATAATCACTAGTAGTAAATAATTTATCTTCTCTTAAGCTATCATATAAATTCCACAAAACATTATTTTCTTTCCCTATAACTTGCTCTGTGTTTCCATGGTCATTAATTTTAGTTACTAAATTTGCTAAATAATCTTTATCTACACCAGTCATATCTACATTAATAATTAATGTTTGCCCTTCAGCTATATTTATCTTTAGATTTCTCTTATTATTTCCATCACTAATTTCATTAGCTTTAATATTCAAATAATAAAAACTACTATTTCCATCAGTGGTTATCTCTTGATTTTCACCATTTAAGCTCCCTAATTTTACTCCACTTGATGTTGGATTATCTGATAATGCTTTTGAAATTTTTTTCAAATTATCTAATTCAGCATCAATATTTATATACGGCTTTGAACCTTGTTCTTCCTTATATACTTCTATATTTTGAAGTCCAGTACCTCCAATTCCTATACTAACCTTATTTCCATTATCGGTTATCTGTGTTGGAATCTTGTTTCCAATAACAACATTTCCATCACTCTTTATTTGTGTAATATTATCCGCACTATTTTGAATGTAATTCTCCTCATTCAATTTTAATGATGAAGACTGGCTAGCCCCAAATCCTTGTCCCCCTGCATCTAAATCTTTAGTTGCTATATTTCCATTAGTATGAGCTGATAAAATAGCTTCTGTTGAAAAAATATGAAAATCAAATGCTGGTGTAGTATATTAAATACCATCCTTTACATATCTAAAAGTATTTTTGCTCTTATATTCTTCTGTCAATTTCTTAGTTGCATCCAAAACATTTATCGCTTCAAATTCAATTGAACTTTTTGTAATTTCTTCACATTCATCGATTTCAGATATTCCTAATACTTCATCAGTAACTTCAGTTGAATTTTGTATATCATCTATTTTTTCACTATCTTCTTTAACTTCATTAGTATTTTGTATTTCATCTATATTTCCAGAAACCTTATCTGTACTAGATTCTATATTAACTGCTATATTAACTTTTTCTTGTCCAATATTAACGACAATACTATCATTCACTAATTCTTCAACTTCTAAAATTGTGCCAATAATAGAAATATTAATTTCAGACGAATCAACTGCTTTATCATTCAGAGTTAGAGTATATACATTCTGACTATCAATCACAGGATTTGAAGTAAAATACTCTGGTTCATAATTTATTTTTACATTTTTAAAATTTAATGGCAAATCAATATTAACTTCATCTCCAGCTTGTATATTTTTATTGCTATTGGTATATTTTATATCTAATTCTACCTCATCATTTGCACTAAGGTTAACTACTGAATTAATGTCAGTTATCATTGAATTAATTTTTAATACACTTAATATATTTATATTCAAATTAGTTGCAAATACATTTGAAGTATAAAAAATATTAAACAATAACGTTATTACTAACATTAACGCTACCTTATTTTTTTCCCCATAACATAATCCCCCCTTATAATAACCATCAGTCAAAATAACCTTATGTAAAATTTTAACAGTCAACTGGTATTATATTCCGTTTTTTTTATCAAATAAATAATCCTATATAATAAAATAAAACTACATACTTATGATTAACTCTTCGTATTATTTTTTCACTTTATTCCTTAAGGTTAATAGGGGTATAAAAAAACTGATTCCTACACTAAATAGGAATCAGTTAATATATATTTGCTATGAAATTTATGATGAATGGATATATTGAAACTATATCTATTCATTAAGTTTTCAAAACAGTTCAAACACAGTATATCATATATACAATTATTTTAATTATGAGATTTTTAAATGACTTTCATAAAAATACTTAATGCAATTTCCTAGGAAATTATTTTTCCTTTAAATCATTAATCATATCTCTAAGCTCAGCTGCTCTTTCAAATTGAAGATTTTTAGCTGCATCTTTCATTTCTTCAGTATATTGCTTAATTAACTTCTTCTTTTCCTTCTCAGTTAAAGTAGAAGATTCTTTACTAATCTTATATTCTGAAGATTCCTCTGCAACTTTAGTTGCTTCAATTACATCTCTTATATCCTTAATAATTGTCTTTGGTACAATACCATGCTCCTCATTGTACTTCATTTGGATTTCTCTTCTTCTATTTGTTTCTTTAATAGCTCTATCCATAGACCCAGTCATTTTATCTGCATACATAATTACTTTACTTTCAGAATTTCTAGCTGCTCTACCTATAGTTTGAACCATAGATGTTTCAGAACGTAAAAATCCTTCCTTATCTGCATCTAAAATTGCAACAAGAGCAACTTCTGGAATATCCAGCCCTTCCCTTAATAAGTTTATTCCAACAAGAACATCGAATTCACCTAATCTTAAATTTCTTATTATCTCCATTCTTTCAATAGTCTTTATATCAGAATGCATATAAGTAGTTTTAATACCTAATTCAGTTAAATACTTAGTTAAATCTTCAGCCATTCTCTTAGTTAATGTTGTTACTAAAGTTCTAAATCCTCTTTCTGTTGTTTTAATTATTTCTGCATAAAGGTCATCTATTTGTCCTGTTACAGGTCTAATTTCAACTATAGGATCTAACAGTCCTGTAGGTCTGATTATTTGCTCTGCAATATTAGTCGAATGATCTAATTCATATTGAGCTGGTGTTGCAGAAACAAATATAAGCTGATTAATTTTACTTTCAAATTCATTGAATTTAAGTGGTCTATTATCATAAGCACATGGAAGTCTAAATCCATATTCAACTAATGTATCCTTCCTAGATCTATCCCCTGCATACATTGCTCTACATTGTGGCAAAGTAACATGACTTTCATCTATAAACATTAAATAGTCATCTGGGAAGTAATCTAACAAAGTCTTCGGTGGAGTACCTGGTGCTCTTCCATCTAAAACTCTTGAGTAGTTTTCTATCCCACTACAATATCCCATTTCCTTAATCATTTCTATATCATAATTAGTTCTTTGTCTCAATCTTTGAGCCTCTAATAATTTATCTTGAGATGTTAGCTCTCTTAATCTATCTTCTAATTCATCTTCAATTTGTTTTATTGCCTTATTTAAAGTTTCTTGAGATGCCGCAAAGTGAGAAGCTGGGAAAATAGCAACATGCTCTCTTTCTCCTAATATCTTTCCTGTTAATATATCAAATTCTCTTATTCTATCAATTTCATCACCAAAGAACTCTATTCTAATTCCCTTAGTTGAAGATGAAGCTGGAACAATATCTAATGAATCTCCTCTAACTCTAAATGTACCTCTAGAAAAATCAATATCATTTCTCTCATATTGAATTTCTATAAGCTTCTTAATTATTTCATCCCTTTCCTTTTCCATTCCAACTCTTAAAGAAATAGTTAACTTCTTATATTCATCTGGATTACCTAATCCATATATACAAGATACTGATGCTACTATTATTACATCTCTTCTTTCAAATAATGCTGATGTAGCCGAATGCCTTAGCTTATCTATTTCATCATTTATAGAAGCATCTTTTTCAATAAAAGTATCAGTTTGTGGAACATATGCTTCAGGCTGATAATAATCATAGTATGATACAAAATATTCTACTATATTGTCTGGAAAGAACTCCCTAAACTCTGAACATAATTGTGCTGCTAATGTTTTATTATGAGCTAAAACTATAGTGGGTTTTTGTACCCTTTCTATTATATTTGCCATTGTATATGTCTTACCAGAACCAGTTACTCCTAGTAATGTTTGATATTTTTCATTTTTCTCTATACCTGCCACTAAACTATCTATAGCTGCAGGCTGATCTCCAGTTGGTTTAAACTTAGAATGTATCTTAAATTTTCCCATGTATATCAACTCCAAATTTTTCTTATTCACATAAGTACATTTTACTTTTTATCTTCACCATTTTCAAAACTTTTATAACAAAAAGTAGAGGTTAGTATAAACTTGCCTCTACTTTTTGTTTTTAAGTTCATCAATTATATTCTTTAAATCATCAGGTTTTATTTCAAATATATCTTCCTTTTTAACCATTTTTGGTACTAAAAGGAGACCTAATCTTTTGTTTCTAGGTTGTACAATATATTCTAACACTTGTCCTGAATTATTTTTTATTTTAATTGGTATATTAAATATTGTATCTTTAGCAGCTTTAAATATATCTACTTCTGATTGTATATTTTGTCCATTAATTTCAATAATTTTATCCCCACGCTTAATGCCAACTTCATATGCCGGTGAATTTGGAGTAACTTCAAGAACCATTATTCCTTCATCATCGCTTACATATAGACATTCACCCTTTTTCTCTACATTAGTTTCATACCTCATAATTAATTCATAAGCCAAAGGCAGATAAATAATGGCAAATATCTCTCCTAATATATTAATTCCTGCAAGTTGCGCTATTAACATAATAGAAACACCGTAAACTAAAATTGCTCCACCACATCTTAATGCTTTTACCTTTTTCTCCTGAGTAAAGGTGACATTTCCATAACCCATCATTCCATACAACGGAATAGCTGCTATCATTGTAGTTGCTAATATCGCTAATGTTTCACTTCTATTAACTATAGGCCACCATGATGATACATTTAAATAAACTGAATCAGTTGTTGATGCACTATTTGAAAAAATCATCAATATAGCTATTGGAACTGGCCAATATCTGCTAAATGAAAATCCACCAACTATTTTATCATCTTTCTTTGTAAATACAGGAATTGCTCCTCTATTCCCATCGATTATTATTAAAATTCCCTCAAGTACATACATTACTCCAATGAAAGTAGTTAATGATAATATGTTGATATTCATAAACAACTTCATTCCTGAAATATTGCTAATTATCTTTAAGCAAATTCCTATTATTCCTAAAATTGCTCCTGAATATGCATATGATATATATTTCTTTTTATAAAATAAAGATAATATTGATATCATAAATATAAATTCTATACCTGAATTTTCACTAAATGTAACTCCAAGTACGGATAATATAACAGTTCCAATTGCACCTGCCAATATTCCTAATACAATCTGGGATAATGTTAGTTCAAGAGGGGTATTCATCCCCTCTCCTAATGTCATCTTTTGTATAGACACAATTCTAACATTTTTGAAATAAAATATTATCCCAAATATTAAAATCATAAGTAAATGCATTGGCTCAATAATTGCTATTGCTATAGACTGTAAACTATGAATTATTAAATCCATCTTGAGCCTCCTAAATTAATTCTTTTCTTTTATTACCTCTAAGGCTTTTTGAAATTGTGGATCAATGCTTCTATCATAATCTTGGTCTAATATATCTTGTGGAATTTCCACAGTAATGTCTGGTTCAATACCAGTACCATGTATATTTTCCCCATTTGGAGTATAATACTTTGAAGTTGTAACCTTAAGTCCTCCCATTTCATTTGGTAAAACTTTAAGTTGTTGAACTATTCCTTTACCAAATGTAGTTGTTCCTATTGTTGTAGCAGCTTCATGATCTCTTAATGCTCCTGTAACAACCTCTGATGCACTTGCACTACCTCCATCAACAAGGACAACTAATGGTATTCCTATAGCATCTCCACCTATTGAATTTGAGATTACTTTTTTATTATATTTATCAATTGTATAAGTTACTACTTCTCCTTCTGGAATAAAATTAGAAGCAATTTCAACACATTCATTTAAGTATCCACCTGGGTTTCCTCTTAAATCTAATATTAGTTTTTTCATTCCTTGGTCTTTTAATTCATTTAATTTTTCACTAAACTTATCACTTACTTCTTCATCACTAAAAGTGCTTATTTGAATATATCCTATTCCATCTTCAAGGATTTCACCTTTTACTGATTCAGTTTTAATTTCAGCTCTTACAATTGTTACTTCAAAAGGCTCTTCAACCCCTTCTCTACTAATAGTTAAAGTAACTGGAGCCCCTTCTTCACCTCTAACTCTTGATACAACAGCTTCTGTATTTAAATCTGTAACTTCATAATCATCAACTTTTAATATTATATCTCCAGCTTTTAGTCCAGCTTCTTCTGCAGGTGAACCTTCAACTGGCGCTATTATTGTAACCTTGTTATCTCTAACACCTAACTGAGCTCCTATTCCATAAAAACTACCTTGGCTAGATTCCATAAATGCATTAAACTCTTCATTATCCATATAAACTGTATATGGATCTCCAACTGCTTCTGCCATTCCCTTCATTGCACCTTCAAGTAGCTTTTCATCATCTAACTCTCCATCATACATTGAAAACAGCATGCTTCTTAAAGTAAATAAATTTGAATACTTTCCTGAATCCTCAATTGCCTCTAAATCAGCAACTGCCTTTTCTGGAACTGATCCAATTACAATACCTTTAGTTGCCAACATATTACCTAAGTAAAATACCCCTAAATACGATCCTACAAGAAATGCTACGACTATTAAACCTTTTATAATTTTATATTTCTTTTTCTTTGGTTTAATTTCCTCTCCATTTAAATTCTCCATAAATATTCGTTCCTTTCTATATTTAATATATTATATTTACTTATTTTTACCCTTTATTTGCTTAAAACTACAACCCATAATAAATTAATGAGTTGTAGTTTCCAAATAATTTCTATATATATATTTTTGCCTAATAAATAAATTCTATATACTATACAATTAAGAATTTTCTTAATGCAAATATACTTCCTATAGCTCCAACTACTACCCCTCCACCAACGAAGCAAGCTAATAATGTAGTTAAAACAAATTGTGGTTGTACTAGATTTACTATAAACATAGATGATACTATCCATCTAAATATGCCATTATATGCAAAGTATAATAATATACTTGATAATAATGAACCAATTGCACCAATTACTATACCTTCAATAACAAATGGCCATCTAATAAACCAGTCTGTTGCTCCAACAAACTTCATAATTCCAACTTCTCTTCTTCTTGAGTATACAGTAAGCTTTATTGTATTCATGATTAAGAATACAGATACACCTACGAATACTACAAATAGACCAATACCTACAATTTGAACTACATCAACAAATTTGCTTATTGTATCAATAACATCTTGTTGATTTCCTATTCCTTCAACACCAGTCATATTTTCAACACTCTTTATTACATCTTCTGCAGAAGCTGGGTCTTTTAAATTAACTATAAATGAGCTTGGTAATGGGTTATTATTTAAATCATAACCTTCTAATAATCCTTCATTACTTCCTAAATTCTCTTTTAAATTTAAAAATGCTTCATCTTTTGATTCATATGTAACTTCACTAACTTGTTCTTGTTCCATTAATTTTAATTCTATTTCTTTTTGATCAACTAATTTTATGTCATCCTTAAGATATACTTGGATTTGAATTTTAGATGCTACATCTTCTATACTTTTATTAAAGTTTAATGCTAATAAAGTAAACGTACCAAAAACGAAAAATGTTATTAACACTGTAATCATTGCAGCAATACTGATTGTCCTATTTCTTTTTATGCTTTTAAATGCATCAACTATAAAATAGTTTAACGTACTAATTTTCATTTTCGTACATCCCCTTCCTATCATCTCTTACTATAGTTCCCTTATCAATAGCTATAACTCTCTTTTGCATATTATCAACTATGTCTTTTGCGTGAGTAGCCATTAATATTGTTGTTCCTGCTCTATTTATATCTTCTAATAAATCCATGATTTCTTTTGCTGTTTCAGGGTCAAGGTTACCTGTAGGTTCATCAGCTATTAATACTGATGGATTATTAACTATAGCTCTTGCTAATGATACTCTTTGTTGTTCTCCTCCAGATAATTCATTAGGAAACATCTTATACTTATGAGATAAGCCAACTAAAGATAATACCATAGGCACTCTTCTTCTAATTTCTCTTTGTGATGCTTCAACAACTCTCATTGCAAAAGCAACATTTTCATATACATTTAAAGTTGGTATAAGTCTAAAATCTTGGAATACCATCCCTATCTTTCTTCTGTAATATGGAACTTGTTTTCTAGTTACTTTAGATAGCTCTTTATCTGCAACTATAATTTCTCCCATTGTTGGATCTACTTCTTTTAATAACATTTTTATGAATGTAGATTTACCTGCGCCAGAAGGTCCAACTAAAAAAACGAAATCTCCTGAATTAATTTTTATATTTACATTCGATAAAGCTTTTACATTGTTGTCATATACCTTTGACACGTCCTTAAATTCAATCATAAATACACCTCTTTATATCATTAACTTCTATCTCTTGACAAACTATAAAGCCATTATAACATACAAACGCCTATAATACCAACATTTAAGGTGCATTTACCTTATATTACTATGTTTAAACCCAACTTAGTATTATATTATTAAAGTTGTTTTTTAAGGTATATCTTCAATAAATAGACTTAAATTTTATATTATTCGTAAGCTTTAAAACCTTCTCCTAAAACTTCTGTAGAATCATTTACTGTTAAGAAAGCAGCTGGATCTATTTCTTTTACATGTTTTTTTAATGCAATAAACTGATTTGAATTTAAAACTGTATATATTATCTTTACATCGCTTCCAGTATATCCACCATTTCCATTAAGTACAGTACATCCTCTATCAATATTTTTAATTATGTGATTAACTATTTCTTTTTCCTTTGATGTTATTATAAATACTTGCTTACAAGTATTAAATCCATCTATAAATTTATCAATTATTAGACCTATTAAAATAACACTAAAGAATCCAAATAATCCTTTATCAACCCCAAACACACTAATTGCTAATAAACAAACAAACGAATCTGTAAGTAAAACTGATATTCCTATACCAATTGGTGTAAACTTACTTATTATAGCTGCTATAATGCTAGTTCCTCCAGTAGAAGCTCCTTGATGAAACACTATTGCAGCTCCCATTCCTAAAAGAATTGAACCAAACACACTTGCTAAAAACATATTTTCAGTTAAAATGCCTGGTTTTAATATTTTTTCAATTATCCACATAAATACAGATAACATTACAGTAGCATAAATACTTTTTGCTCCAAATGATTTCCCTAGGACAATAAATGCTAATATAAATAATAGTATATTAAGCACAAGAACAACAATACTAGTATCTAATCCTGAAACCTTATTTACAACTAGACCTATACCAGATACTCCTCCTGCAGCTATATCACATGGAAAGAAAAAATATTCTAGTGCTATAGCTGTTAATGCTACTCCAATTGTTGTTAATAAATACTCTTTAATCTTTTGCATACATATCTCCCATCCTTATTTAATTTTCATCTATTCCCATAAATCCTTCACCCATAACCTCATGAACTTCTCCAACTGTGATAAAAGCATTTTTATCAATTTCCCTAATTTTGTTTTTTAGCTTTATGAATTCACTTCTATCTAATACAGTATATAATAGTGCAGTATCCTTCCCAGTAAATCCTCCAACACCTTTTATAAAAGTACATCCTCTTTCCAAATCATTCAATATGAATTTACTTATATCCTTATTTTTATCACTTATTATGGTAATTTCACTTTTAGTCTTAAATCCAGCTATTATATTATCTATGACAACTCCATTAATTATTACTGATAATAATCCATATAACCCCATATTTATTCCAAAAGTTATTGCCCCTAATAAAGTTACTAAAAAATCAACCATTAATAATGATTTTCCTATTTCTATATGGAAAAATTTATTTAATATTTTTGCTATTATATCTGTTCCACCAGTTGAAGCATTGGCATTAAACACTATTGCCATTCCCCCTGCAGATATTAATGTACCAAATATAGTTGCTAACATCAAATCATTAGTAATATTTATTGGTATAAAAGTTTGCATTAGCCACATTGATACTGATAATAAAACACTAGAATATATAGTTTTAGCACCAAATTTAGCTCCTAAAACTATTAATGCAATAACAAATAAAACTGCATCCATCATTAAAACTAATGGTCCGATAGATATAAAAGGAATATAATGATTTATTACAATGGCTAATCCTGTTATACCTCCTGCTGCTATATTATTAGGCTCAAAAAAATAAACAACTGAAATTGCAACTAGAAGTATACCAATTGTAATCAGAGCAAATTCTTTAATATTTTTCTTTTTCATCTAATTACCCCCTTACCAAAATAAAATTACTTGTATTATTTTCCCTCATTATATATATTTTATCCTATGCAATTTAACACACTTCTCCATTATATACTTTATTTAACCATAAAAAAACTGCGATTTTTTAATCGCAGTTTTAGTGGTAAATAGCTGTTTGTGGTTTATCTTATAGCTAAATGCTGTAAATAACAACATAATGCTCCTAGATAATAAATCCTAAACTTCGAATGTAGTTAAAACTCCATCTGAAATTAAGAATTAAGTATATATTTAAATCTATTTTTTTAGAGTAATTGCGTCTTTAACTTTATTAACTATATCTTGAGCTGTTAAATTGTATGCCTTTAATAATTCATCTGGCTTACCACTTTCTCCAAATACGTCATTAACTCCAACCTTTAAAACTGGCACTGGATACTTTTCAGTAACAGCTTCTGCCACTGCAGAACCTAATCCACCAATTACACTGTGCTCTTCTGCAGTTACAATTACTCCAGTTTCTTTAGCAGCTTCAATTATTAATTCGCTATCTAAAGGTTTGATTGTATGTATATTTATAACCTTAGCATTGATTCCCTCATTTGCTAAAATGTCTTTTGCTTCAATTGCTGCATCAACCATAATTCCTGTTGCAATTATAGTAACATCTTTTCCTTCTGATAAAACAACACCTTTTCCTAATTTGAATTCATAAGTGTTCTCATCATTTATAACATTAACTGCAGCTCTTCCTAATCTTACATAACAAGGACCATCATAATTTGCTATAGCTTTAATTGCTGCCATAGTTTCAACTGCATCTGCAGGTGATATAACTACCATGTTTGGTATACTTCTCATTAATGATAAGTCTTCAACTGTTTGGTGAGATGCACCATCTTCTCCAACTGTTAATCCAGCATGTGTTGCACAAACTTTGACATTTAATTTAGGATAACAAATTGAGTTTCTTATTTGTTCAAATGCTCTTCCTGCTGCAAACATTGCAAAAGTACTTACAAATGGAACTTTTCCACAAGTAGCTAATCCTGCAGCAACTCCCATCATATTTCCTTCAGCAATACCCATATTAAAGAATCTTTCTGGACAAACTGCTTTAAAGTCAGCTGTCTTAGTAGATTTAGATAAATCAGCATCTAATACTACTACATTTTCATTTTCTTTTGCTAATTCTGCTAATGCTTTTCCATATGCTTCTCTTGTAGCGATTTTCTTACTCATTATCTGTCTCCTCCAATCTCAGCTAAAGCTTTCTCACATTGTTCCTTGCTAGGTGCAGTACCATGCCATGCTGCTTCATTTTCCATGAATGACACGCCCTTACCTTTTACAGTTTTACAAATAACTACTGTAGGCATCCCCTTATAATTTTTTGCTTTTTCTATTGCATCTATTATTTCATCATAATTATGTCCATCAATAACTAAAACATTCCACCCGAAAGCTTCAAATTTCTTATCTATTGGTGATGGATTCATAACATCTTCTACATTTCCATCTATTTGTAGTCCATTAAAATCTACAAAAGCAGTTAAGTTATCTAATTTATAGTGAGCAGCTGCCATAGAAGCTTCCCAAACTTGACCTTCTTCTAATTCACCATCACCTAAAATAGTGTATACTCTATAATCTTTATTATCTATCTTTCCAGCTAAAGCCATTCCAACTGCTGCTGAAATTCCTTGCCCTAAAGAACCAGTTGACATATCAATTCCTGGTAAACATTTCATACTTGGATGACCTTGTAATCTTGAACCAAACTTTCTTAAAGTACTTAGTTCTTCTACTGGGAAAAATCCTCTTCTTGCTAAAGCACTATATAAAACTGGTGCTGCATGTCCTTTTGATAATACAAATCTATCTCTATCAGGATTCTTTGGGTTATTTGGATCTATGTTCATTTCTTTAAAGAAAAGAGTTGTAACTATATCTGTAGCAGATAATGATCCTCCTGGATGTCCTGATGCTGATTCTGTTAACATTGAAACTATATCTTTTCTAATTAATTTAGATACTGATTTTAATTCTTCTACATTATTAACCATTTATAAGCCTCCATTATAACAATTTATATTAATATTCTTTATTATACTCTATAATTATGTAAATTACCCAAATTTATTTTATCATAAGGTTAATTATTTGTATACACTATTTTTATAAAAGTATACAATATTCATTTCAATAGTGTACATTATATATCTTGTTTATTGATTCATATAATTTTTAATGTAAATAAATATATAAAAAAACTGTATCAAAATTCATTAATAGAATTTTGATACAGAATCTCTAATAAATTATTTAAGCTAGACTTATACTAATAAGTAATGATTTATCTACTTTTTTCATATCAGTTTCAGTCATATGACCTATTTTTTCTTTTAGTCTTTTTTTATCTAAGGTTCTTATTTGCTCTAAAAGAACAACAGAATCTCTATTTAGTCCGTATTCTTCTGAAGAAATTTCAACATGTGTTGGAAGTTTAGCCTTGTTAATTTGAGAAGTTATAGCTGCTACGATAACAGTAGGACTATATTTATTCCCTATATCATTTTGTATTATAATAACTGGTCTAATTCCACCTTGCTCAGAGCCTATAACCGGACTTAAATCTGCATAAAAAATATCCCCTCTTTTTACAACCATAGTAGTCATTAAAAATATCACACTCCGCAAAGCCATTTCTCATATTCATTTATATCATCATATTGGTATTTAAGTGACTTTTGTGATGAATTACTGTATCCTGTTATCTCTAAATTAATTTTCGACATTTCTTTATATCCCTTTTTCATTAATTCAAAGAACTCACATGATTCGTTCTCCTCACTATATACTATTAAATTATCTTTAATAAATTTACTACTTTTTTCAAATTCATTTTCAAATTTGCGGTTTATTGTATTATCTATTTTTTCTGACATGAATTCCCTCCTAAGAGTTCTATTTTCTATGTATAAGAAAATTATATTTCAAATAATGTCAATTTGTAAATAGAAATGTCACTATATATCGCAAATTTCGTAATTTTTTACAATTTTTCTTATTTATAAAGTAATGTTGTAATTATTTTTTACTAATCCCTATGTACTTAATTTGTCACTATAAATACATCTTGATTTCATTAAATACTGTAATTGGCTAAATTTATAAATTTGATTTTCTACAATATTTCATCTTTTGCTTTTTAGTGTTATCTTCTTTCTAAGTTTTTTGTTATGTGTAGCGTGAATATATTACAATTCACCGCTACACAATGCTTGTCCTTAGTCAAATTTCTCTTTATCAAACCCTTTAACTTCTTTAAAATCATCATATATTATTCTTAAAGAGTCATTCCCATTTTTATCATATACTATAATACCTATTGGTGTTTTAGTTTTCTTATTAATAAAAATTCTTGCAGTATTAAAATGTTCATTCTCTAAAAATAATTCTGTATCAACCTGAATATATATTTTATCCCCCCACTCTTCTTGTCCTTCTTTTATTGAATCACTTTTAAGTGGATATGATAATATTTTATTCATAAATGCTAATGAGTGAAGTATATCCATCCCTTCATCTATTACATACTCATTACTATCTGAACTATCTTTTACATGAATACCATCTTCTTTATATACTTTTACTTTTTCATCTTCAAATTCTATTCTTACACCATCCTCGCTAGAATAATATTGAATAGTATCTTCTCTTTCTTCCCCTTTTGTGTTCTTAATTATGTACTCAACTTTCGTTTCATAACACTTAATATTTTTCAATTCTCTGATTATATCTTCATTGTTTGGTAAAAACTTAGCCCTAAAGATAATAACAAGAACGATAGATATAAAAGGTATTATTAATAATAATGAAATGATTATTTTCTTTTTCATAACTCCCCCCATAATCACTATTTCATTATTACTAATATTAAGTAAATGTATATTTTATTCATAATTTATTATTAAGTTAAATAAATATATTTTTTTAATTATGTAGATTGACGATCTTCCAAAACTACAAAAGCAATTGCCATAGTTTTATTATGAGAAATAGAAACATTAAATAAATAGTCTTTAGATTTTATAACCTCTTCTATTTTACTAGATACCCTTACTATTGGTTTTCCTAACTCATCTCTAAATACTTCAATATCCCTAAAGCTAAATCCACGAATTCCTGTTCCTACTGCCTTACTAACAGCTTCTTTTACTGCGAAATTCCCAGCAACACTTTCTACTCTAAGTGTATTTTTTGATAGCTCTTCAACTTCCCTTTCTGTAAATACCTTTTCTAGAAATCCAGGCGTATTATCAATGGCATTTTTTATTCTGTCAATTTCAATTATATCTGTCCCAACTCCTAATATCATAAAACACCTCTTTAGTTTAAATATATTCTTCTAATTTATTTTATGTAAATTTAAACCCCAAAGTCATTTACACATAAGTCAGCATACTCACCTACTATATCAACTAAGTGAATTGGTGAAACTAAATTATTAAATAATAACATTAAAATATCTTCTGCTTTTCTTTGATTACTTGCCACTATATCAACTATATCTCTTTCTAAATTTATTACTTCTCCTTCTTCAAAATCTTGTCTTTCTATCTCAATTCCAAAAGCTTGTCTATTTCTAATGCTGTTTTCAACGATTCTATAAATATATCTGCTTTCTTTGTCATCAAAATTAACTATTTTACTTAAAGACTTCTTTATTCTCATGATATACCTCTCCTCAACATATTATTTAATAATTAAACAATAACACACATTGCGTTAAAATTATGTCAAACTGTGGTATTACCCTCAATAAAAATTCCCTTACTATTCAACATAAATGTAATTTATTACACTTTTTTTAGTAACTATTCTTACATTCTATACATCCTCAAGTAATACTTTTGAGTTAATTTTTGTCGAAAGATATTAAAAATAGAAGTTTTTTATAAAAACTTTATATTATTTAAACTGCAAACCAATAATTTACAATCAAAATCTTATTCTATCTACAAATAAAAAGTAATAACCTTATTCTAAAATAAGATTCAAATGGCAAGTTTCAAGTTAAGGAATAAATTCAACTTATGCTAAATTTAAAATATAATTTAAAAACTCCCTAAGGAGTTTCATCCTTAACTTGACGCTTGCCACTCTATATCCTTCTAATTTTCAAAGTCTTAGTCTTCACCACTAACTTCATTGTTTTCTTTTACTTCTCTTCTGTTTCCTACAAATTTAAAATCTTCGGCAACAACTTCAGCTATATATTTCTTATTTCCTTGTTTATCCTCATAACTACCTGTCTTTAGCCTTCCACTTAAACTTATATAACTTCCTTTAGTCATATATTTACAAACTACCTCAGCTTTTCTTCCCCATATAGTTACTGGAATTAAATCTGCTTTTCTAGTTCCATCTGCTGATTTGAAATTTCTATCTACAGCAATTATAAATCTAGTAAAAACCTTTTCGCCATTTTCTATAGTTTTAAGTTCAGGGTCTCTTATAAGCTTTCCTAATAACACTATTTTATTCATTTTATTACACCTCCTGAATATTTCACCTTTGAGTATAACCACTTAAAGATTTTATATTCAAATAAATGTAATTTTTAGTATCTAATAACCTATTTTATTTTTAAATTTCCTCTTCTTATTCCAATAACAGAATTTATTTCTCCACCAGTTATAAATATTATGGATGTTATATACAACCAAGTAATTAATATAATTACTGCTCCTAACCCACCATAAATCTTTGAGTAGTTACTAAAATTATTTATATAAAATGAAAAACCTAAGGAAACTATAAGCCATCCAATTGTGCATATAGCTGCACCCGGAAATACATCCTTCCATTTTAGCCTTTTCGATGGTGTATATCTGTATATTCCTGCAAATATACAAATCATAATAAATATTACCATTCCATATCTTATGAAGTTCCATATTTGTGATACTATTTCAGGAAAAGGTAAATATGTCGTTAATAAATTCCCTATTAAGCGTCCAAAGACAAGCATTACCAATGTCAACATAATTACAAATGCTAAAGCAAATGTACAAATTATAGCAATTATTGCTCTCCTAATAAATGATCTTGTTTCCTTTATTCCATATGCTTTATTTACACCTTTAATAACAGCTCTGAACGCTGACGATGCAGCCCATACTACTAATAATAAAGAAGCTCCTAATAATCCAGTATTTTGTTTTTCAATTACCTCTATAATTATATTATAAATAAGTTCAAATGCACTAGTCGGCAATATAGCTCTCAATCCTCCTAGTACCTCCATAGAATCCAAGTTGCTAAATCCTATTAATGTTAATAAAAAAATTAAAAAAGGAAAAAACGATAATATCATATAATATGCTAGCTGTGCGCCTAACGCAAAAATATCATCATCTCTAATTTTGACTATAAAATAAATAATAAAGCCAAAAAAATTTTTGACTTTACTGCCCTCCTTATTTGACATAGCACCACCATATTCCCTTTCTATTTACTCTTTTATAATATGTATATACTCTTTTATATACATAATGACTATGTTGTTTATTTTAATTTATAATCTTCTATAATCCAATCTGATGGCAAAATAAATCTATATTTAGGATTATTATACCGATTATCTATTAATAAAACTCTTCCTTTATCTGTCTCAGTTCTAATTACCCTTCCTACTGATTGAAGTACCTTATTTATACCAGGATAAGTATATGAATAATCAAATCCATTAGTGTCAAAATACTCTTGTATTATATTATTTTCTATAGAAACCTTTGGAAAACCTACTCCTACTATAATAGCTCCAATTAACTTATCTCCAGGTAAATCTATCCCTTCAGAAAACATTCCCCCAACAACAGTAAAGCCAACAACCTTATTCTCTAAAGAAAACTGAGCCAAATACTCTTCTTTTTGTGCTTCTGACAGACTTTCTCCTTGAACTATTGTACCATCTTTACCATATATATCAACATATCTTTTGTATACTTTTGCCAAATAATCAAACGATGGCAAAAACACCATATAATTTCCTTGCACTTCATTTATAAACTGATTGATAATTTTACATAATATATCTATGTTTCTCTCTCTATTAACATATCTCATATCTAAGCTATATAAATAAGTTAATAAATTCTCTCTATTAAACGGAGAATCAAATTTTACTCTAAAACTATTTTCATCTCCACCTATTAAGTCTACATAATATTTTATTGGAGATAATGTGGCTGAAAAAATAACACTTGAATATGCACTTTTTAATGTTTGTTTTAAATTTAAAGATGGATTTATACAAAATATCTTTATTATAAACTCATTCTTTTCTTGTTTTAATATAGTAGTATATTCCTTATTATATAATTCACTAACTGCTATAAAACTCCTAGCACTATAATAAAAATCCAATACATCATCATATCCTAAAGTTCCTTTGCTTTTAATTAAATAACTTTCAGCTTCATTAATAAATGTTCGTAATAACTTAATTAAATCTTTATACACCACATTATGATATAAAAAATCTTTATTTACCTCTTCTAACTCTCTTCTTATTAATATCATTTCCTTATTTATAGCATTAGATATTTTATATAAATTGGGCACTTTTCCCTTTATAACTTTGTTTACAGTCATAACTTTACTTTTTTCTAGTTGACAACTATACATATCTCTTGCTCTATTTACAAGATTATGTGCTTCGTCTATCAATAATATATTTTCTTCATTACGCTCCTCAAATATTCTTTTAAGTTTTACTCTTGGATCAAATGCATAATTGTAATCACATATTATTCCATCACACCAATCACTTAAATCTAGAGATAATTCAAATGGACAAACCTTATACCTTTTTGCATACTCAATAATATCTTTTCCAAAAAATTTATTATTCTCTTTTATTAATGATATTATTACATCATTAATTTTTGTAAAATAATCTTTAGCATATATACAATCATCCGGATTGCATTTGACTTCATCATTTAAACATATTTTTTCTTTAGCTGTAATTGTTACTACCTTAAATTCAAGGCCTTCTTTATATAGTTTTAAATATGCTTCCTCGGCTACAGTTCTTGTAATTGTCTTAGCTGTTAAATATATTATTTTTTGTCCTCTACCCTCTCCAATACTCTTTAAAGATGGAAAAATAGTAGATATAGTCTTTCCTATACCTGTAGGTGCCTGTGCAAATAAAATTCCTTGCTGTTTTATACTATTAAAACAATTTACAGCTAATTCCCTTTGTCCTTTTCTATATGATTCAAAAGGAAATTTTAAATCTTTAATACTTTTGTATTTAATCTTATTAAATTTTTCTTTAACAGTAATTACTTCTAAATACTTATTAACTAGAAAATAAACAAATTCTTTTAATTCTCCAAAATTATATGTCTTATCAAAAGATCTAACTTCACTTGTATTTATATTAAAGTAGCTTAATCTAATATCTATTGTCTGTAAATTATTATCTAAACAGTAAATATACCCATAAAACTTTCCTTGAGCCCAATGAAGCATATTATAATCTGAATCAATACAACTTAAATCTTTATATGTTGATTTTATCTCTTCAATAATAACCTTTTTATTTTCTTTTATAATACCATCCGCTCTACCATCTACTAATAAGTTTATATCATTAATTATAAACTTATGCTTTAAGGCTACTTCTTTTTCATAATCTTCATATATTGTTTCATTATCCTTTTGAAGTATACTATGTGCTATCGTTCCTTCTACAGCTCTTCCCCTAGACACAAACCTATCATCTAAACTACCATTTTTTAATACATATTCAATAATACCTCTTACAGATTCCTTAAAAAGTAATTTATCACTCATAATTTTTCCTTCCTTATTTTATAAATTTATTATAACAAAAAAGCTACCAATTAAATCGGTAGCTTTAATAATAAATAACTTTTAAGTCAAATGTGTATTTTATTCTCTTTCAATTTAACTTCAAAATTTAAGTGAAGTTAAATTAAATAAATCTAAGATTTAGAATCTCATTTATGAATGGTATCCATTTACAATTTTTTGAACTAACTTCTTAATAGCACTTGCTTGTGCTATTAAAGATAAAACAACAACAAAAGTTCTTATACTATTTTCATCTTTTTCATCAAGATTTAAATCTTTTATAATAGAATCTAATTTATCATCGTTTATAGCAGTAGCATCTAGATATTTTTGAAAACTTTCACCTTGTGTTTCAAAAAATAGCTTATAAGCTGTTTCCCAATCAATAATATCATCAGATCTATCATTAATTTCATTAAATGCTAAGCTAAAAACCTTTTTGATTTCTTCTGTTGTAAGAATAGGCCTCATATAACTTAATAATACAAGTTGTACTAAGTGAATCTTAGTATACCCTCTTTTTTTACCGTCTTCTGGTTTACTAATTACCTCACTTTTTATATAATTTTGTACTATATTATTAGTGTATTTATCTTCTACAAACTTATCATTTAAAAAATCTATAACCTGAGATAAAAAAAGGTCATATTTAGGTAAGTCATCATAAGGAATCATTGATGTATTAGCTATTTCTTCTGCAACTTCTTTTATATAGTTATTATCAATCTTATTAACCATATCATTTCACCTCATCTTTCTCTATTTTTCAGTAATTATATTATATAGTTATTATAAACTTATTACAAGTTAATATCGTCTATCTTATATGTTATTTTTTTATGACATATCTTTAATTTTCGTCATATATTAGAAAAATATACCTTTTAACGTTAATTTACTTTTTTTTCTTATTTTATCATCTTATATTTAATAATTTTAAATTAATAAACCCTTTTTCTACAAAATATGTGTACAAGCAGTATATTAAATCATTTATTTTGTCATTTATTTTATAAAATATTATTGACTTTTCAAAAATATGGTAGTATAGTTTATTTATGAATTAATTTAAAGAGAAATTTGTAATTAAAACTTTTTTTAAAGTTTTTTATTGACTTTTAATTACATATCTGCTAATATTAATCTGCTAAATGTCGAAACTTGTTTAAGGAGGAATTTTTTTATGAAATCAACTGGAGTTGTAAGAAGAGTAGATGAGCTAGGAAGAATAGTTATCCCAATAGAATTAAGAAGAACTTTAGATATAGCTGAAAAAGATGCTTTAGAAATATATGTAGATGGTGAACAAATCATATTAAAGAAATATGAACCAGCTTGTATCTTCTGTGGTGATGCTAGAGATGTTATAAACTACAAAGGTAAAAACATCTGCAAAAACTGCATGGAAGAATTAAAACTTGGAAAGTAATTTCAAAATTTAATTTACATATTTAAAACGATAATTAGGTGGAGTACCTTAAGGCACTCCACCTTTATTATGTTTATATATCTATAGCAATTTTGTACACTTCTTTTTTAGGAAGTTCCCTTTCCTTAGCTACAAGCTTTATTGCTTCTTTTTTATCAATTCCACTATTTATTAAATTAATTAAATGTTGTTCTACTGTTATTCCACTAAGTTCTTGCTCTTTTTCAGCCCTAATTTCACTTTCACTTTTACCAGCAATAACTAAAACAAACTCTCCTCTTGGTCTATTTTCTAAAAACCAATTATATGCTTCTTTAATAGTTCCTCTATATATATCTTCATGTAATTTCGTTAATTCCCTACATACTGCTATATTTCTATTACCCAATGCCTCTTCTAAATAAGCCAATGATTCTATTAGTCTATGTGGTGATTCATAGAAAATTAAAGTTTCTTTCTTATCTTTTATTTCTTCTTTTAGTATTTTTCTTTCTTTTGTTTCCCTTGGTATAAATCCTCTAAATATAAATTTAGTCGTATCTAAACCAGAATATACTAACGCAGTAGTAATTGCTGTTGCTCCTGGCAATACTTCAAATGCAATATTATTTTCTATACATTTTCTAACTACAACACTTCCAGGATCTGATATTCCTGGTGTACCTGCATCAGTTACTATTGCAATATTTTTTCCTAATTCTAATTTTGATACTATTTCATCACTTTTTCCTTGCTCATTATGTTGATGATAGCTAAATAGAGGTTTTTTTATATTAAAATGATTCAATAACTTTAAAGTTTGCCTTGTATCCTCAGCTGCAATTTCATCAACATTTTCTAATACCTCTAAAGCTCTTAGAGTTATATCTTTTAAATTCCCTATTGGTGTTGGTACTAAATATACCTTTCCATATTCCATTTGCATTACATCCTTCCATAAATACGATTTATCTCTTCACTGTAATTTCCATTATCATCATATACATATAAAGTTTCTTCCCACTTTAAGAATGCCCCACCATCTCTTTGCCCTTCAACTAAAACTATATTAGGTGCTTTTTTTGTATTAGGCTGAACCAATCTAACTCTTTTAGGTTCTATCTTATACTTTCTCATTAATCCAAAAATATCTGCTAACCTTTCTGGTCTATGTACTATAAACATTCTTCCATTATCCTTAAGAAGCCTTCTTGCTGATACAATTACATCTTCTAAGTTACACATTATTTCATGCCTAGCAATAGCTAATTTATCATTTGGATTTAAAATCCCTGCATTATTTAATTTATATGGTGGATTTACTGTTACAACATCAAATCTTCCTAATGAATCTAATAAAGCTTTATCCTTTAAATCCCCTTGAACAAATTTAACTATATCACTAGTATCATTAAGTTTAGAGCTTCTATTAGCCATTTCAACCATATCATCTTGTATTTCTAAGCCTATAACTTCTTGAGGCTTATACTTTCCATATACTAAAAATGATACTATACCAGTACCAGTACATAAATCTATTACTCTATGCTTCTTTTTTACATTTGCGAAATGAGATAATAATACAGCATCTACCCCAAATCTGAATCCTTGTTCTTTTTGTATTAATTGTAGTCCATTTAATTGTAAATCATCAATACTTTCATCTTTGCCTATATTAACTTCCATAACACACCTCTATTAAATTGCCTTGCAATTTAGTTAATAGTTTATATTTAATAGTTAAGGATTAATTTCAGCTGAGCTGAAGTTAGAAAAATATATACTTTAAGAAACTCACATAGGAGTTTCACCATTAACCACTAACTCTTAACTAATAACTAACTAAGTTGTTTCGCAATATTTTTCAATTGTAAACTAAGTACTTTTATTATACATATTATATACAAAAAAGACTAGAATTAATAAAATCCTAGTCTGTAAACTCAAATTATACTACTCTTCTCGCTGTATAGAATTTATATACGCTTGAAACTTTAACTACATCCCCAGTACTTGGTGCATGTATCATTTGTCCTCCACCTATATATATACCAACATGTCCAGTATGAGGGAATACTAAATCTCCTGGTTGAAGGTCGCTATAAGCTACAGGTGTACCTACATTTATTTGATCATATGTTGTTCTTGGTAAACTTACTCCTGCAGCATTTTTAAATACATATTGAGTAAATCCCGAACAGTCAAATCCACTTGGAGATGTCCCACCCCATACATATGGTGTTCCAAGGAATTTATATGCATAATCTACTATTGCATTACCAGTTGCAGATACTGTTGAGTCACCTCTATTTGGTTTACTTGCAGCATTTGCAGCATCTATTGCAGCTTGAAGCTCTGCAACTTTAGCCTTTGCAGCTTCGATTTTTTCATTAACTTCTTCTTTTACTATGTTACTCTTAAGCTGATTATCTCTTATACTTCTTAATTGAGAAATTGCACTGTTTAATTGATCAATTGAACTTGATGAATTCTCAATAACAGCATATTGTGGTGTAACTAATTGTCTCTCTGAAACCGCTAAGAATTCTCTTTCAAACTCAGCTTGTTCAGCTTTAGCTTGTTCAACTAAAGTTTCTTGTTCAGCCTTTTTAGCTTCAAATTCACTTAATGATTTTTGAGTTTCTTCATTTATCTTTACAAGTTCTTCATTTTTCGCATCTAAGCTCTCAATTTTTTGATTAAGAGAATCTTGTTTTTCTTCAAGTTCTTTAACTATCTTTTTGTCTATGTTTACTAATCTGCTAGTTGATTCAATCTTAGATATTAAATCATTAAAACTGTCAGCACTGAATAATAACATTATGTAGCTACTTTGTCCACCTGATTTGTATAACTCTCTAATTCTCTTTCCTAGCACTTCTTCTGTGTTAGCTATATCCTCTTTTGCAGTTTCTATTTCTTTTTCAGTATTTTCTACTTCAACTTTTATTTGCTCTATTTGAGTATTATTCTCGTCAATAGTTGCAACTAAAGGTTCTATTTCTGCATTTAAACTATATATTTTATTATTAATATCCTCTATCTTTTTCGTAAATTCATCATATTTGTTCTGGTTTTCTATTACTTCTTGATTTGGTGTAGCAAAGGCAGGCATTGCTGAAGTAATAACTAAAGTAGCAGCTAATAATGCTGATAAAATTTTCTTCTTCATATTTATCTGTAGGTCTTTAGACCCTCCCCCTCTCCTTTGGTTTCTTTACCATTATATCACTTATGGAAACTTTGGACAATGGTAAATTTTAAAAATGCCTATTTCACTGGCATGTAAATGTATACCTAGAATTATTTTTTTCCAATTCAATACCCTTTTAAATCATACTTTTTATAAACATACCTTATATTTATATAGATTTTCATATATATTATTACTAATTATTTTCTTATTTTCTTATTTAATATATATTGAAATGTAGATAATATAGCTATACATACTACAAATATCATTACAATAGTCTTACTAATATCCCCTACTACAAACGTTGCAATAGAGCATATTACTCCAATTACTCCAATTAAAATATTCGTATAACCACTTAATTTCATAGATTTAGCTTCTTTATATAATTCTGAATCCTTAGGGTCTATATTTTTTATATACTTATTATTTAATAAGAATGTACCTAATAAAATGAATCCTAAGCTTCCTAAAATCATTACTATAATTGTAAAATTCATATTTACACCACCTTCTTAATATTTACTAATATAAAATTATATCATAATATTATTTTTTAACATAATGCTAAAATAATTATCAAATATTTTAAATAAAAGTATTGACATAATTATTAATTATTCATATAATATTAAATGTGCTGCGGGGTGTGGCGCAGATGGGAGCGCGCGTGGTTTGGGACCATGAGGTCGCAGGTTCGATCCCTGTCACCCCGACCAAAGAGATAGGTTTAAGTCTATCTCTTTTTTTTATAAATAAATATATTAGGAGATGATTACTTGAATAATATAAAAGCTGCTATATTTGATTTGGATGGAACTCTTGTTGACTCTATGTGGGTATGGCAACAAATAGATATAGAATATTTATCTAAAAAGGGACATGCTGTTCCTAATAATTTAAATGATGAAATCACGCATTTAAGTTTTACTCAAACAGCTGAGTATTTTAAAAAAAGATTTTCTCTTGAAGATTCTATAGAAGACATAATGAATGATTGGAATACAATGGCATATAATCACTATAAAAATAATGTAAAGCTAAAACCTGGAGCTCTTCAATATTTATTAAACCTAAAAAATAAGGGAATAAAAATTGGACTAGCCACTAGTAATTCTATGAATCTTTTAACTGTTACATTAAAAAGTAATAATGCATTTGAATTATTTGATTCTATTACAATTACTGATGAAGTCAAAAAAAGCAAAAGTAACCCTGATATATATTTACTTGCTGCTAAAAAACTTAATGTTGATCCTAGCGAATGTATGGTATTTGAAGATATCATAGCTGCTGCTCGTGGTGCTAAATTAGCTGGCATGAAAGTTACTGGAGTATTTGATGAACATTCTAAGCACCAAACTGATATATTAAAAGAAGAATGTGATAATTACATATATAATTATGAAGATTTAATTTAAATTAAAATGACCACACATTAGTATTCATTTATCTAATTAATAGATAAAACACTAAAGTGTGGTCTTAATTTATGTTAACTATTTAAAACTTTCTTATTTATTTAAAAGAAATAATTAAGATCTTTTAACTTCATATTTAGCTTCAAGTTCTTTCATTACATCAACATATTTCTTTTCTTGGCTTTGTTGAATTAATTGTTGAACAATCTTATCTTTTACTTCATCAAATTCAGAAGTTTTTGGCTCATTTTTAGCATCTACTTTAATTAAGTGATATCCAAATTGAGTTTTAACTGGTTCACTTACTTTTTCTAAATCTAATGCAAAAGCAGCTTCTTCAAATTCAGGAACCATCATACCTCTACCAAATACTCCAAGACTTCCACCTTGTGCATTAGATGGGCATGTAGAATATTCTTTAGCAGCATCTTCAAAAGATAATCCTTCATTTTCTATACGATTCTTAATTTCATTACATAATTCTTCATTGTCAACTAATATATGCTTAGCAGATACTGTAGCTGGTTGTTCGAATTGTGCTTTATTTTCTTCATAATACTTCTTAGCATCTTCATCAGTTATTGTCACATCTGATAATACTTTGTTTATTGTCATTTGAGTAAGTAAGTCTTTTTCTACTTGAGCTAAACTAGCCTTATATTCTTCAGTTTCATCTAATTTCATTTCTTTTCCTAATTTATTCATTAATTCGAAAGAAATCATTTGTTCTAATAATTGTTTTTTCCCCATTTCAGAATTGAACATTGCTCTTTGTTCTTCAGGATATCTCATTATTATTGAATTTAAATCTTTTTCTGTGATTTCAGTACCAGAAATTACAGCTAACACTTTGTTTTCCATATCTATTTCTCCTTTTTTCTAATTGATACTTACAATTATAACAGATTTTTACCAATGTATATAGTTACATTTATTTATTGATTATATTTTTTTACTATTATATAATAATAATTATTATATAATTATTAGGAGGTTAAGTATGGTAGAAATTAATTCTGTAGTTCCTGATTTTACATTAATGGGTTCTGATAATCAAGAACATAAATTAAGCCAATATAGAGGCAAGAAGGTAGTTCTTTATTTCTATCCAAGAGATAATACACCTGGCTGCTCAACTGAAGCATGTGACTTTAGAGATAACAATAATACATTTATTGATAAAAATGCAATTATTATAGGTATAAGCAGAGATTCTTTAAAATCACACGCTAAATTCATTGAAAAATTTAATTTACCTTTCATCCTTTTAAGTGATGAAACAGAAGAAGTATGTAATCTATTTAATGTTATTAAAGAAAAAAATATGTATGGAAAAAAAGTTATGGGTATTGAAAGAAGTACTTTTATCATTAATGAAGAAGGTATCCTTGTTAAAGAATACAGAAAAGTTAAAGTAAAAGAACACGTATCTACAATCCTAGAAGATCTGGAATCACTATAAAAAATATTAATAAACAATATTTTAGTTAATAGTTAAAAGTTAATAGTTAGTAGTTAATGAAGAAATTCAAGTTAGCTGAATTAAAAAAATATATTATTTAGAAATTCTGTAGAGTTTCTAAATAAACTACTAACTCAAAACTATTAATTCCTAACTAATTAAATTGTTTCTAAATTTAATATTATTAATTTATACAAAAATAAAAGCACTAACATAAGTTAGTGCTTTTTCCTGGTGGCTCGACCAGGAATCGAACCAGGGACACGAGGATTTTCAGTCCTCTGCTCTACCGACTGAGCTATCGAGC
>NZ_JAASHD010000079.1:0-3062 GCF_019734375.1 Clostridium sp. K04 | reverse complement strand
TCTTTGTTTTAAGACTCTCAAAAGAATTGCTGGTTTACTTTAACTATATTCTGTTCAATTTTCAAAGACCATTTACTTCGTCGCCCTCAAGCGACTTTCTCATCTTATCATTTATTACGATTCATGTCAACACTTTTTTTAAAAGTTTTTGTTATGTCTCGTAATTGACAATGACTATCTTATCACTTCAAAAGTTAGTTGTCAACAACTTATTTTTATAAGTTTTTTAACCACTTCATCATCAGCGACGTGTTTTATATTAACACTATTAATTAAACTCGTCAATAGATTTATATAAATTTTCTACAATATTTTTTATCTTTACTCCTTCTGCTGTTTCCAATATCCTTACCGGTCTTCCCCCTAATAAATACACAATGTCTGATAGCTTTATTATTTCATCTATACTATGTGTTACTAATATAATAGTAACTATACTTTTTTTTCTTAACTCCATTACTAAGTTAATCATTTCATGTTTGCTTTTAATATCTAATGATTTAAAAGGTTCATCCATTAATATTATATCTGGACTTCCTATTAACGCACGTGCAAAATTTATTCTTTGTCTCATTCCTCCACTAAGTTCATTAGGATAACTATTTTTAAATTCTATCAATCCAATATCTTTTAAAATCTTATCAATTTCTTTTTCTATTTTTTCTTTATCAAAGTACTGTTTTGCAATAATTTTTAAATTAACATATATATTTTCCCAAGGAATTAAATTATCATTTTGAAAAACAAATGCTATTTTTTTATTTTCAAAACAATATTTTTGAGAAATATAATTTAATAACGTTGTTTTGCCACATCCTGACTTTCCAATAATACAATTTATCTTTCCTCTTTTAAATTCTATATTAAAATTTTTATATATTTCATTATCATTATATTTAAAATTTATATTTTTTATTATCATTCTTACCTCATTTATTAAAACTCTTATCCATTATAAAATCAAAAATACAAACTATCAGTGCTATTATAATCATCCATGCGATAACTGCAGCAGTATTTAACTGTATCTTTTCAAATTGTATATTAGATCCTATGCCATATTGTGGCTGAGAATATACCTCACCAGATATAACAACTTTAAATATTAAGGATATTGTTGAAGTCAATATCTTTTTAATTTCTATATAAATCACAGGCATTATTACAAATCTTAGTTTATCACTCCTTGATACTCTATAAACTCTAACCATATGTAATAATCCCTCATCTATATTAAGTAATGAATTTAAAGTTGCCTCATAAAAAATAGGAAATGAAATTACTATACCTATTATCGTTGGTGCAAAATCTTTAGACGTCCATATTAATAATAATACTATAAATGCCATAGTCGGTATTGCCTTTAAAAATACTGTTATTGGATATAAAAAATTATATATAAATTTACTAAAATAACTCCCAATGCCTAAAATTACTGCAATTATTATAGATACTATAAAACTTTTTATACATCTAAAAATGCTATTAAATACTAACCTTAAAAACTGTTCTCTTGATATTATTCTATGCATCTCATTTAAAACATCAAAAAAAGAAGGCAAAAGTAGCCTATTATTAAAACTAATAGCTACCACTTGCCAAACTAATATAATCACAGCAATAGAAATCATTAAATATTTTTTATTTCTTAATGAATATTGCGTCATACCCTCCATTTTCTCCTTTATTATTTTCATCTATAATAGAAAAATATGTTTCATATTCTTGTTCACAATTTTCTATTTTTGTAAAAGCTAAATTACTATTTTTCATTGATTTATCAATTACATCTTTATTTACAGTTATATCAAGTTTTTCACACTGTTCTGCTGCTAACTCAGGATTATTTATTGCCCAATCCTCAGATTCAATAAATTTATTTATAATTTCATCATATAATCCAGAATCTTTTATCGTATTATAAAACTCTTCTTTAATTAATAATGTTGATTGTGGATATCCATTTTCAACATCATGTACTTTTTTCCATTCATCATTTAAATTACATATGATTTTTATATTTTCATTTTTAGCCATTACAGTTGATAGCACCGGCTCTGGTAACACTGCATACTTAGCTTGTCCGCTCATGACCAACGGTGCAAGCTCTGATGCTGCTCCAACATATGAAAAAGTAATATTATTCTCATTAACATTATTATTTTGTAATATATCTTTAAATACTATATCAGGTGTAAGACCTTTTCCTGTATTATATATTTCACATCCCTCTAAATCTAATAAGCTGTCTACTTCTTCTGTTGACACTAAATATAATGATCCCCATCCAATAGTTCCTGCAATCTTATAACCTAAATCTTTCTTATATGCTTGTAATGCCAGATTTGAAGGAACTATAGCCAAGTCAGACTCACCCTTCATTAATTCTGATAAAAGCGTATCTGTTGTCTTTTCTATAGAGCAATTTATAGTAATCTCTTCATCATTTGATTCATCAGATATTAAATTGCTTATTGCTATTGCTGGTAATCCATCTGGACATATTAATGTAGCACTTATATTTTCCTTAGTGATTTTATTATCCTTTTGACCACATGATACTAATAGTACTGAAAATATTACTATTGATATAATACTTAATATTTTTTTCATTTTAATCACCTCGCACTAAATTTTACCATATTATCATATTTACTTCCATATATTTTCATTTTATCATACTACTTCCTTATAAAAATTAATTGTTATTTATATATTTCATATAATAAAAAATGAATTTATCTAACTCTGTTTAATCTATTGACACTCTTTATTGCGTCTTAGTATAAAGAATTTAACGGAATATTAAAACGCTACTTTTTCTTAACAAGAAAGATACCTAGTATAAACTAAGTATCTTCTTACGTTCAACATCCATCGTGACAATTTTTAATACTTCGATTAACCTTCACTAAATTGTACGAAAAGTGAATATTATATCTTTTGCCTCTCCCAGTGGAAAAACAACACGTTGCTCTTTATCCTTTAACTATAATTTAATATAACAAAAAAGTACTTAGCTTTTACACTAAGTACCTTATACTACCTTACAACGTTCATCG
>NZ_JAASHD010000078.1:0-3147 GCF_019734375.1 Clostridium sp. K04 | reverse complement strand
ACAAATGGCTTAAAACCGTAAATTTTAAAAAATAAAAATGAAAAAACTGCGTAGAAGCTTAATTCTGCGCAGTTTTTTAGTATTTAGAATACCACAGGTTAGCCCTGTGGTTACGGAAAGATTCTAGCAGTGAGTAAAAATAAAAAAGTAATAGAATAAAATTCAAGAAGATTTAGTTTATGTTAAGAGAATAAATAGCCACGTTTATGAAGTGTATAGTAAAAAAGGTAAAAGATAAGGATACTTTGGGGTAGATAATGAAAATATGAGGGTGACTCATAATTGTTTTTATATATCAAATATGATAAAATTTAACTATTTAAATTGAGTTTCAGTTATTTAAATTAAGGGGGTGATGTAAAGTGTCAAAAAAAACAAAAATATATTTAATAATTATAATTTCATTAATTTTAATATTTATTTATACAACATTTAATAAAACTATATATTCTGATAAGTTTTATTCACCAACAAATAAAAATTTTATTAGTATTAAAGCTAAATATGCTACATTATTTGGACCTTCTTCAATAAAAATATACTGTAGAAATAATAAAGTACTAGGAATATTTAATCAAGAAATTATAAATACTAAAATATATAATGATGGTGGAGCAATAGATGAATCTAATTTTTATGTAAAATGGGATGATGATTATAATGTTACAATTACTATATCTGGTGATGAGCAAAAAGATGAAATTTTTGAAGTAAAATTTTCAGAAGATATTTTTTATGAAATAGTTAAATAATGTATATTTCTTATAAAAATATGATTTAAATGTAAATATAAATATAAATAGATAGGTATAGAATATTTATATGAGTAAAAACTCACTCAAAATTTAGTTAATTTTGAGTGAGTTTTTATTAGTAAGATGTTATTTTATGTTATTGAACTATCTATTCTAGCTAATACAAAATCAGCCAATGTACCATAAATGGCTCCTTTTTGAATAGATGTAGGTATTTTTCCAGCACCAGGATAGTCACCTATTCCTAAATATATAAGGTCTGAAGGCCCTTCCATTAAGGTTTGGAATGCTTCATCTCTTCCACCTAAGGCGGTTATAAAAATACTAAATCTACTAGAATTCCTATTATTATAATAATAATTTCTGAATGCCTCTGAGATATTAAAAGAATTTTTTAATAAGTCTCTATAAATATTTTCAGCATCAATATCAGAATTAATATCTTCCTTAGGAAAACTACTATTAGGATTTCCTAACCAGTCTTTAGATACTGATATTAAGTAGTCAAAGTCATTTGAATTATTAGTTTTTGCTAGAATTTCATTAGTAAATGTTGTAAGATCACCTTGCCAACCATTCCATTCTTTTGGAATTGGAGAATCTTCTTTTAAATATCCATCTAAAGTAGCACAAAGATGTCTAAAGTCTATACTATTATTCTTACTGTCTGTTAATACAACATGTTGTTTTAGTATATTGGCTGTATATGGATCCTTAGTTTCCATAACTCTAACTAAATTTTGATCTATTAATCCTGCTGCAATGTTCCACTTAGTTCCATGATATTCATAGCATCTACATAATGTAAGAGTTGCTTTGCCTAATGTACGATTATTAACTAAAGTTCCAGAATAATAATCTTTAACTATACTTTCTACTTTTTTTAGTAAATTAACGATTGTATACATATCACATACATAAGATTTTGTTTCCATAAATATAATCTCCTTTAAATTTGTTTGATAAGTGACTAGTCGTTAATTATAAAGAAAGAATTAATATATTTGTAAACATAAAAATAATAAAAAAGTAAATAAGGTTAAAAGATAAAATAAGTAAAAAATGAGATATTAAATTTTTAATATCTTCTAAGTTTCTTAAAAAACTTCAAGGACAAAAACATAGTTTTTTTATGTCTTCCAAATCATTTTTTATTTTAGGAAGAATTTCATTGAGTTGTTGGATGATTTTTTGATAATTTTCTTCTCTAATTTGATTTTGTTTTAGAATGTATAGTAGAAGATATCCAAATAATAAAGCAAAAGTTCCTTGGGTTGTTAAAAAGTTAAATAGATCAGTATCCATTTTGTTCACCTCCTTCATAATATATAAAGTAAATAATATGATTAAAGTAAACATTTAAATAATTTGGTTAACTAGATAAACTATCTAATCTTAATATAAACATATCTAAGTGAACTTTTTAACTGTATTTAGTATCTTTCTAAAATTAACAAATAAAAAATAATTAATAATCTAAAAAATATATAAAATAATAAAAAAATGTATAAATTTGTAGAAAAATTCTATATTTACTATTATATAATTCCTTTCTTTTTAAAAGTAGGAGGGGAATTAATGAATAAAGAATTTATTTTTAAAATTATAGATGTAAAAAAAAATAATAAAGATGAAAGTATGTTAGATATATTAGCTATTTTTGATAACATAATAAATAAATATTCAAGAAAATTAAATGGAGAAGATACTAAGCAAGATTTATATGTTTTTTTAATAAAGCTTATAAATAATATAGATGAATTATCAATTGTTAATTATGAAGATAAACAAGTATTATCTTATTTTTCTAAATCATTAAAAAATGAGTACATAAGATTATCAAAAAAAAATGATAGAAGAAAAAATAATGAGGACTACAATTGTGAAGATAGAGTATGGGGTTATAATTTTATAGAAAGTAATATTGAAGTTGTAGATTCGATTAAGAATCTAAATAACTATGAGAAAAAAATAATAAAGATGGTTGTGCTTAATGGATATAGTGTTTCAGAAGTGGCTAAAAAGACAGGAAAATCAAGACAAGCAATAAGTCAAGTTAAGAATAGAGCTATAAGTAAATTGAAAAGGTGTACTTAACATAATAAAAAACATATATTAATTTTTTAATATATGTTTTTTATGTTTTCTAAATCATTTTTTATAGTTGGAAGAACTTCATTTAGTTGTTGAATTATTTTTTGATAATTTTCTTCTCGAATTTGATTTTGTTTTAAAATATATAGCAATAAATAACCAAATAACAAAGCAAAAATACCTTGAGTTGTTAGAAAGTTAAATAACTCTGAATCCATAACATACACCTCCTTATATAAAATATAGAGCAAATAAATAGGGAAATAGTAAACATTAAAATTTGAAATAAATAAAAAAA
>NZ_JAASHD010000077.1:0-3259 GCF_019734375.1 Clostridium sp. K04 | reverse complement strand
TGCAAAAAGGAGGATTCGAATTCGAACCCTCCTTTTTTTATCGGCTAATATCAAAATTTATTTTGATACAGCCCCTTGGCTGGATATACTGAATCTTATGCACCTATGGGAGATTTATATTTAAAATTTAATTATAATGATAAAAATTATATTAATATAAAAGAAGC
Source organism: Clostridium sp. K04 (assembly GCF_019734375.1). Classification (NCBI taxonomy): domain Bacteria; kingdom Bacillati; phylum Bacillota; class Clostridia; order Eubacteriales; family Clostridiaceae; genus Clostridium; species Clostridium sp. K04. The sequence goes on along the minus strand of NZ_JAASHD010000077.1, from coordinate 3,092 downwards.
AAGTAGTGTTACATTAGTACTAGTTGCAAATACAAGCTTTAATGGATTTGATAAAGACCAGGTACAGAAGGTAAGGATGAAGAACTTTTATGCAAAAGTCAGTTAAAATCTTTAGAAGATAAATCTTATGAAGAAATAGAAAGTAACCATATTGATGATTATAGAAAGCTTTTTAATAGGGTTGAATTTTGTTTAGGCAATGATGACTATAGTTACTTACCAACTAATGAAAGGTTAGAAAGACTTAAAAATAATAAAGAGGACTTAGGTGTAGTAAGTTTGAAGAGACTTCTTAATCACTCAATTTTAGAGAATTGGAGCTCCAAATTGATTAAAAAGTCTCTTGAGACTTATTTTTTATCTCAAGAACAAAATTGTACTTTAAAAAAAACAATATGAAAACATGTCAACATTTGATTTCGTCAGTACGGAGAAAGTGTAAGGAACTTTAGAAAATGACACAAAAATCCGTAGAAAATGAAAAATGTTGCGGTAGCACCCTGTAAAAAGGCTTCTGAGCAATGGGTTATGTGTAGGGATTTTTTTAGGATTCTTACACGAACCTTGAAAACAGAACAGCCTGCCCGTAGTGATACCAGAATTGAACAGGCATTTAGCGTGTCTTTTCTGGAAATACGTCCCGGAAACATCAGAACCCGGTACAGGAACGGATATGGGGTGAGAACAGGAGCCAAATTAGAGAAAGGAGGGCGTCAGAGAATGGCACAGACACAGGGATTCATGACAGCGTTGTATGAGCGTCTTAGTCGTGATGATGAATTAAACGGAGAGTCCAACAGTATTTCCAATCAGAAAAAGCTTCTGGAGCAGTATGCAAAGGAACATGGCTTTACAAATCTGATTCATTTTACGGATGATGGAATTTCCGGCACAAGATTTGACCGCCCCGGATTTCTTGCCATGATGAAAGAAGTGGAGTCCGGGAAAGTTGGGACGATCCTGATTAAAGATATGAGCCGAATGGGAAGGGATTATCTGAAGGTTGGGCAATATATGGAACTGCTCAGACAGAAGAATGTGCGTCTGATTGCAGTGAATGAGAATGTAGATAGTTTTCGGGAGGATGATGATTTCACCCCATTCCGAAATATTATGAATGAATGGTATGCAAGGGATACCAGCAAGAAGATTAAATCAACCTTTAAGGCAAAGGGAAAATCCGGCAAGCATGTAGCCAGCACAACACCATACGGTTACTTAAAAGATCCGGAGAACCCTGACCACTGGATTGTTGATGAAGAAGCAGCGAAGATTGTACAGCGAATTTTTCATATGACCATGGACGGGCGTGGACCGTATCAGATTGCAAGGATTCTGAAAGAGGAACAGGTGGAGATTCCGGCAGTGCATATGGCGAAAAAGGATGCAGGGTTATGGAAAGGCAGGGTGGATGAAATCAAAGACCCTTATGGATGGGGTTCCTCCACTGTTGCAGGGATTTTGAAAAAACGGGAGTACCTTGGTCATACGGTGAACTTCAAAACCAGAAAGCATTTCAAGGATAAGAAAAGCCATTATGTAGGGGAAGATCAGTGGACAATATTCGAGGACACACAAGAACCTATCATAGATCAGGAAACTTTTGATAACGTCCAGAGGATCAGAAGCAATGTAAGAAGATACCCAGATGGATGGGGAGAAGCACATCCTTTGACCGGATTGATGTATTGTGCGGATTGTGGAGCGAAAATGTATGTTCACCGGGTAAACAATGGAAAGAGAGTTCCACAGTATACCTGTTCCGCATACTCAAAGATTCCGGTTGGAACACTCTGCCCGACACAGCACAGGATCAACGCTGATGTAGTCATGGAGCTTATCAAGGAGCTTTTAAAGGCGATTGCAGAATATTCCCAGCTGAACCGGGAAGAGTTCATAGAGACAGTGAGAAAGGCACAGACCTCACAGCAGTCCAGTGAGATCACAAGACTGAAATGCAGACTGTCAGAAGCACAGAAGCGTGTGCAGGATCTGGAAAAACTGCTCTGCCGGATTTATGAAGATAACATTCTTGGCAAGCTGCCGGATGAACGTTATGCAGTTCTGGACGGGCAGTATTCTAAAGAGCAGAAAGAACTGTCAGGAGAGATTGCAGAGATGGAAGCAGAATTATCCGGTTATGAGGAAGGTCGTAGGTCTGCGGAGAAATTCATTGCCATGGTCGATAAATACCAAAACTTTGAGGAACTGACCACTTATATGCTGAATGAGTTCGTGGAGAAGATCGTTGTGCATGAGCGTGACCGGAAAGGCAGTGTTGAAACTACACAGGAAGTGGAAATCTATTTTAATTTCATTGGACGATATCTGCCACCACACTTCGGAGAGGTGGAGTTGACACCGGAGGAAATCGAAGAAATGAAAAAGAGGGAAGCCAGAAAAGACAGGCTGCACCAGAACTACCTGAAAAGAAAAGCAAATGGCAAACAGCAGGAATACTACGAACGAACCAAAGAGAAGAAGAAAGCAGAGATGGATGCAAAGAAAGAAGCAATACGGAAGGAAGATATTGCAAAAGGTGTCTTTGTCCCGGTTTCTATGCTTCCGCCTGCAGAACCGAAGAAAGGAGCGATACCGGCATGAAGAGGTTAAAACGGATTATACACGATGACAGTAATGGACTGGATTATATCCTTGTCGGGGAAGTGTATCTGCCATTGATCACCGTACCGAATGAAACTCGTGAGATTGGATTTTACGGAAGTCTCCACAGGAATTATCTGAAGGATTATAAAAGTGGATTATATTCGTATCTGAGTCTGAGCGGAAAGCTCTGGTCTTATCTTGCAGATGTGAATGAGCAGTGTGTGGAACGCAGGGATTATCTGATGGATCAGATGATGGAACAGGAAGGCATTACCGAGGAATTAAAAAGCAGAGATCAGATGGAATGGGTTCGCCGGGCAAACAATGTAAGAAGCCGGGTAGATGAAATCATACTGAATGAAATGGTGTATGTGTAGGAGGAGCTTATGAGGTACCGGATTGAATATGTATTAATGTCAAGATTTTTTTGAACAATTGTGACAATATTTTTATGTACAATTGTTCAGTTGTTTTTATCTGCTATT
>NZ_JAASHD010000076.1:0-3350 GCF_019734375.1 Clostridium sp. K04 | reverse complement strand
AAATATAACTGGAAATAAAATTTCCAGTTATACATTTTATTATATTTATATTTTACACAAATTTTTAGATATCCTCGTAATTTAAGTAGAATGACAAAAAATTATTGTTCAACGTACTTTTTATAAAGTCCCAACAATAATTGAATATGATATTCTTCATCTAATATTATTCTTTTAATAATATCATTTATATTTTCATCATTGATTTTTGTTATTGTTTCTTTATATTGTTTTATTGCAGATTTTTCATCATTTATATCAACTGTTAAGATATATTTTAGTGATGATAAATCATAATCAACAAGTTTAGAAGACCAATAATGTGGTTTCTTATTATTAATCCAATAACCAGGTTCTGCTCCAAGTTGTACTAATATTTCACCAAGTAATTCTAAGTGATGCATTTCTACAATTGATATTCCACGAAGTGTTTGAGAAACTTCAATGTTTTCATAGACATAAGATATTTGATGATAAGTATACTGTGCAATTGCATCAAATTCAGAAATAGAACTTGCATAATTTTGTAAAATTAAATCAATGTATTGAGGATTTTTATCTTTAACATTTACTTCTGGATATGGAAGATCTACAGAATACATTTAAAATACTCCTTACTTTAATATACTAAACATTATATGTTATGAAGTTAAAAGCCAATTTGTTAATTAAGTAATAAACATAAAAGGTATATGGAAAAATAAATTATAGTTAATAAATAAAAAATAGAAATGACATAAAAAATAAAGCTTAAGTTTAAGCTTTATTTTTTTTTATATTTAATTAGAATAATTTGTATATTAATTAGTTTTACGGAATTAATCTTGAAAGAGCTTTTGATAATCTTTGAGATTTAAATACTGAGTAATTATTTTCAAGATAGTTTTGATAATTTTCTTCACTAATAATACCTTCATATACAAAAGTTTTATTAGGAATCTCTAGTAAGTCCATAGGTTTAATAACTTCAGGAAGCTTGTCCGTTTTGTATATACCACTATTAATAAGCAGTTCAGCTACGAATTGAGAGCAGAAATAATACTTTTCTCTTTTAAGAGGTCTATTGAAATATGCAGTCACTGTACCAAGAACGCTATATTTATAATCATCTTTATTTTTAAAGAAATTATCTATTGAATTTTGTAAATATGTTAACTGTTCATCTGTAACATCAATTTTATATACTAAGCACTTACTTTTAGGATACATTGCAAAAACACCAGAATAAAGATTTTCTTCAACTAATCCAGCAGGTAAAACTTTTGAAGGGATTTTACGTCCAAAAGAAAACATCTGAGTAAATGAAGCATCTAAAGAAAGCGAAACATGAGAGTATTCCTTTTGAGTAAAAAGTGCAATTATATTTGAAAATGTAGTACCAGTTCTTGAGAGTACTATATATATGTGTTTATTGTTCAAAATAACCCCCGCCTTTAAATAAGTAGTTATTTACTAAAAATTCCTAGTAAATGTAATATTAAGTATTTCTTTAAGTTATGAAAGACTTATTTTATATTTTACACTAAATTTGATGAACTGTTAATAATTATTTTACAAAATTCATGTTATCTTTAATTACATCTCTTTATTAAATAAACTTGATATGTTATTATGTGTTAATACGATATAGATTATAGTTCAATTGAAGGGATGTTGATTAAATGGAATTTAAATTTAAATACAACGAAAAAGAATATATATTAAATGAACAGAACTTAGAGTACTTCGTAAATGATGAAGTTAATCCAATTATGGATGTTAATGAGGAAAAAATAATAGAAATTTTAAATAATAGTGATAAAGTTGATTTTTCAAAGGCATATTTTGATTTGCCATGTGAAAATTGTAAAACAGGATTAGAAGAAAAAAAGAAATTTTTTGATTTTTTAGGATTTAATTTTTACATATATGCAAAAGATAGAAAATATGTTGTTAGCACATTAGATAGAGAATATGAAGGAATGAGTTTTAATAGATTACAAAAAAGTGGAAAAGTTAATGAAAGTTATATAGTAATAATCAATGTTTGTAAGCATTGTGGAAGTTATTCAATAGAAATAGAGGAATTTGAAGTATAGGTAAGACGTTGAAAGTTAAAAATGACAAGTAACAAGTTAAGCGAGAAGTTTCTGAAGAGATAATTTAAAAAATTAAGTTTGGTAGAATTAATTTTTCAATTTATTAATTGGTACTTGGCACTTATCGTTAAATAAAGTGTATTATATACGACCTTTTGTGAAAAAATAAAGCTGAAGGGAGTGTGTTTTTTAATGAGCGATAAGATAAAAGATAAGAAATATCAAAAAGGAGAAAGAAGACAAAAACTTCACCAAAATCAAAATAATGTAGGTAATGATAAAAATCCTAGTGAATATAAAAGTTTTGATGGAGAAAATCTTTAATTAATTTTGATAAAAGCAATATAAGTTTATTGAATTGAAACTCAGCTTGATGGCTGAGTTCTTTTTTGATATTATAAAAATATTAAAACTTTAGGGAGTGGGTTTATGAATAAAATTTTAAAAGTTGGAGTTGTATTAATAGGAGTAAGTGCTGCAGTAATTGGACTTGTAGGGTGTGCTTCAAATAATGCCTCTAAAGAAGAAAATAAAAATGATCAAGCATGGAATCAAAAAGTAGAAGCGCCAGAAGAATTACCTATAGCAACAATAAAGATTAAAGATTATGGAACCGTTGTAGCTGAATTATATCCTGATAAGGCTCCTAATACGGTGAATAATTTTATTTCATTAGCAAATTCAGGTTTTTATGATGGATTAACTTTTCATAGAATAATAAAAGGATTTATGATACAAGGAGGATGTCCAGAAGGAACTGGAACAGGAGGACCTGGATATTCAATTAAAGGAGAATTTACTAAAAATGGATATGAGTATAATAATTTAGCTCATACAGAAGGTGTTTTATCTATGGCTAGAGCAAATGATCCCGATTCAGCAGGAAGTCAATTCTTTATTATGGCGGAAGAAGCACCACATTTAAATGGACAATATGCTGCATTTGGTAAAGTAACTGAAGGATTAGATATTGTTAAGACTATAAATTCAGTAAAAACAAATTCAAATGATAAACCATTAACAGATGTTATTATTGAAGAGATAAGAGTGGATACAAAAGGAATTGATTATTCTGAACCTGTAAAAATAGAAGAATAAAATTTATTTACATATAAAATAAGAAAGAACTATACAGAAAATTATTAATTTTAAAGTGGACCCTATGTCAAGGACATTAAAAAAAGGGGCTAAGCTGCTAAAAGCTGATTTCTGTATTTTACAGGAGTCAGCCTTTTTAAATTCCATTGATAACGGTAATTATTATAATAATTT
>NZ_JAASHD010000075.1:0-3907 GCF_019734375.1 Clostridium sp. K04 | reverse complement strand
GCTATTAGCTCAGTTGGTAGAGCACCTGACTCTTAATCAGGGTGTCCCCGGTTCGAACCCGTGATGGCGCACCAAAAGTCTTAGTTTATCAAATGATAAATTAAGACTTTTTTGTTTGTAAAAATAATTATAATACTAATATAAAATGAATTTTAAAATCACATATTGGACAATACTAATTTGCAACTAAAATCAAAAATTATATTTTTAAATATATAGTATGTATAATTTAATTTTTAACTTCAAAATATATTAACATAATAAATTGAAATTATGCTTGAAATTGTGGATAAATTAAATATTGATGTGGAAAATTAATTTTATATTTATATAGTGTAATATTGGATACATTTATTGGACTTGGACACTTTAAAATTAGAGTATAAATTATAATGAATAAAAATTTTAGATGAAATATAAATAAGATATACTTATAAAATAGAATTAAATACATATTATTATGTATAAAAAAAAGAAATTAGAGAAAAATAAAATTATTTTAAAAAAATATGTTGACATATGTAGAATATATCTATATAATAAATAATTGTTGAGAGACAAATAAAAAAAATAATGAATATCTGGTGATGATGGCGTAGAGGAAACACTCCTTCCCATTCCGAACAGGAAAGTTAAGCTCTACAGCGTCGATGGTACTGCACGGGGGACTGTGTGGAAGAGTAGAACGTTGCCAGGTAATATGGTTTACTAGCTCAGTCGGTAGAGCACTTGACTTTTAATCAAGGTGTCCGGGGTTCGATTCCCCGGTAAGCCACCAAAAATCACTTCTATCATAGAAGTGATTTTTTAATAGGAAACTTGCTTAGCATAATAATATATATATAAAAAGGAAAAGGTATTTATACCTTTTCCTTTTTTAATATACTTAATAAATCTTTCTTAATGAATATAATAAATTTTTTTACAGAATTCCAATCGTCTTTTAAAGATGTTTCTTCTGTTTCAGAAAAGAAACCATTTTTATAACAAGACATAATAAAAAATAGCAAACCTAAGTTTATATATATATCTTTGAAATCAGCTATAAATAAATCACTTATTCCTATGAAATCCAAGCTACCACCATAAAACACTTTATCTATAAGAGAACATAAAGCTCCAGCAAAGATAAAGATGAAGCACATATCTATCCAAAAGTTTTTATGACCTTTATATTTTACGTATCTATACAACTCAATAAATAGAAATAAAGCTATTCCATTAATTAAAATTAATAATGAAAAACCAATATTAAAATTAAATCGAGCATTTAGCCATGAGCCTTGAGTATTTATTATAGGATTAAATGAAAGAAAGTCTGGAATTATTTCGAAATAATAATGAAAGAAATTAGTCTTAATAATCACTTTAAGTCCTTGATCTAATAGCATTAGAATTAGGAAGGTAATAATTAATGCTCTATTATTTAAGCCGTTTAAATTTTTGGTGCTACATTTATAGATAATAGCTCCAACTAATGCAAATACTAAAAGCAAAGAAAGATTCAGTATAAGAGTATAAAAATCTTTAACTCTACCACTAATTATTTCAAACAAGAAATATACTAGCCACATAATCGGTAATATTCCAATTGTAATTATTTTATCTTTATTAAGTGAATTTTTCATGAGCTCCTCCTTAAGTTAAATTAAGTATATTTTGATTTTATCATAATAGATATTATAATTCATCATATTAGCAATTATTTGAAAAAAGTTGGTATAATAATAGATGTAAGAGAATTTAGTTTAATTGAGAGAAATAGGAGGGTATTAAATATGCTAACAATTTTTGCGGTATCAGATTCAATAGGAGAAACAGCCGAACAGGTAGCAGAAGCTGCAGCAAGTCAGTTTTCAGAAAATGTTGAAGTACGAAGAATTCCTTATGTTAAGAGTTTAGAGGATGTACAAGAACTTATTAATGATATTAAATCTTGTGAAAATGCTATGATTGTATCAACTATTATTACTGTAAATGTAAGGGAATACCTAACACAAAAATGTATAGAAAGTAATGTATCTATCGTAAATGTATTAGGTCCTATAATTAATGTTGCATCATCAATTTTAAATGAACAACCACAATATAATCCAGGAGCTATGTGGAAAACAGATGAAGCATACTTTAAAAGAATTGAGGCAATGGAATTTGCTATGCAATATGATGATAGTAAAGATTATAGAGGATTAAAAAATGCTGATGTTGTTTTAGTTGGATTATCTAGAACTTCTAAAACACCATTATGTATGTATTTAGCTAATAAAGGAATTAAGGCTATTAATATTCCTTTGGTTCCAGAAGTAGAAGTGCCAAAGGAATTATTCGAAATAGATAAACATAAAATATTTGGATTAACAATAAATCCATTACAATTAATAGAAATTAGAAAACGAAGATTAGATAAGTTTCATAGAATACCGTCTAATATTGAATATGCAGGTGATGCTAGAATATTAGAGGAATTTGATTTCTCAGATAAAATTATTAGAAAATTGGGATGCAAGACTATAGATGTTACTCAAAGAGCTATAGAAGATACTGCACTTATAATTATTAAAGCTTTAGGTTGTGAGAAATAATTAGGAGGATAGTATGAAGGTAGGGTTGGTTTTAGCTGGAGGTGGTTCAAGAGGAGCTTATCAAATAGGTGTTTGGAAAGCTTTATCTGAATTAAACATAGATAAATATATAGAAGTTGTTTCTGGAACCTCTATAGGAGCATTAAATGCTATGTTATTTTTACAGGGAAACTTTAATTTGGCTGAAGAAATTTGGTGTAGCTTAACAAAAGAAGAGATTCTACCATTAGAAGAAAAAGATTTAATTGTAAAAGGGATATTATTTTTTTTAGGTGCTAAAAATATGTCATTTATAAAAAAATATATACCTACAGTTGTTAAAGGGGGAACCTTATCAAGAGAGGGATTGAATGACATATTAAAAAAAGTTGATTTTAAAAAGATTAAAAATTCTAAGATAAAGGGATTTGCAACATGTACTAGTATTCCGGAAATAAAAGCACAATACTTCAATATTAATGAATATTCAGAAGAGATTATAAAGCAGATATTATATGCAACATCAGCAGTTCCGTTAATATATGATTCTCCTATAATAGATAATATTAGTTATCTAGATGGTGGAATTGTTGATAATGTGCCAATACAACCTGTATATGGAGAGCATTGTGATATTATAATAGTAGTTCAATTATCAGCGGATAGTCATATAAATACAGAGATGTATCCTAATACTAATATAATACAGATCAACTCAGAGGAAGGCGAAGGTGCTGATTTAAAAGGAATGATGGATTTTAATACAGATGTAATTAGAAAAAGAATATCTAAAGGATATAAGGATACAATATATAAAATTAAGCCTATAATGGATTTAACACGTAATATAGATAAGGATAAGGCAATATCAAAACTGAGTTTGTTGGATTCAATAAAAACAATATTTAATAGATAGAAGTATAAATATTGTTTCTACTTTCAAAGCAAGTTAAGTGAGTAAATGCTATATTTTAGATACTAAACCTACTAGGAAATATAAAGTCTAAATAAAGCAATTAACTCACTTAATTTGAAATTATATTATTATTTAATAAAAATACAAAAAGTTATTGACATAAGTAATATATAGTGATAAGATAAAACTCGTTACTGATGACAAAATACTACAAAAACTTATAAAAATAAGTTGTTGACAAGTAATTGTTGAAGTGATATGATATTCATTGTCGCTTACGAAATACGACAAAAACTTTTAAAAAAAGTTGTTGACAGATGTCGTAAGAGATGATAAGATAAGGAAGTCGCTTCGGTGCGACAGAGTAAATGGTCTTTGAAAATTGAACAGAATATAGTTAAAGTAAACCAGCAATTCTTTTGAGAGTCTT
>NZ_JAASHD010000074.1:0-4166 GCF_019734375.1 Clostridium sp. K04 | reverse complement strand
ACAAATGGCTTAAAACCGTAAATTTTAAAAAATAAAAATGAAAAAACTGCGTAGAAGCTTAATTCTGCGCAGTTTTTGTTATTTTCTTAAATTTATATGTATAATTTATTTTTAGTGCAATTAAAATAATTTGTTTCTGTGAGGGATAAAATGAAAAAATATAAAATTATATATATTGTGTGGTAATAAATATTCTTTCAATATATTTACAGAAAGAATATTTTTACTAAAGGATGCTATAATTAGCTTAATTACTAATATGATTACATAAAGTAGATTCAATTTGTTTGAATTTTTTGTCTTCTCAAAATTGAAAAAAACCACTATAGATGGTAAAATTTAAAATAAAACATTAAGGGGGAGCTATGGAAATAAAATATATTAACACATTTGAAGATATTGAATTTTTAATAAAGTATATTCAGTATAAAATGGGATTTAGTAAATATAAATATATTGTTTGTTCTATTAGTGTTATTAGTGGAATATATTATTCAATAAAATTACAAAATTTAATTTATTTTTTCACGAACACAGTAATTATGACTTTTATAGTGTTTTTTTGGTTGAAAAAAACTGAGAATAAGGATATAAATAGGATTTCGAAAAAAATAGCAATAAAGAATTGTAATAAAGATAGATACTTTTTATCTGAAAAAAAACTAATATTAGATAATAGAAAAATATATATATATTGTAATAATGACAAATATGAAATGAAGATAGATAAGTTTATAAAAGTGAATTTGCTTAATGAATATATATTAATATTTTCAACTAAATCATTTGGATATAAAAAGAAATTGATAATTCCTAGAAATATATTTAAAAATGAAGAAGAAATTAATAAATTCATTGAAAAAATAACCATATAAATATTTATATGGTTATTTTTTAAGTTTAATTAGTAGCAATAAAAGTAATCATTGTATATATTGCATAGCCTAGTTGTGTTAATAATGCAGCACCAAAGCTTATTAAAGCTGATAAAAAGCCGAGTTTTATAAAAATTATTAAAGCGCCTATAAGAAGAAGAGGAAGTAAAATAGGTTTAGATTTCTCGACTAAACTATTTACAACAACTGTAATATTTTCATAAATATCTTTTAACCCATCTTTATCGTATTCAATTGACAATACTTGACTAAAAGTTGAATCATTTATATTTAAAGTTTTAGTTAAAGATACAGTAATTATATTATTATTAGTGGATACTGATATAGAAAAACTTTTATTACCTAATTTAAGGAGTTGTTTTGATATATTTACTCCATTTTTAGATAGAGTTGTAGATAAATCTAGTAAATCATTTTTGAATGTACCACTATCAAAACTACCATTTTTAAAATTTGCAACAATTTCTCCATTATTGCTACCACCTCGTGTAAGAGAAAGTTTAACTTTAATTGGTCCAGCTTGAGCAATTATCTTTTCTTGAAGTGTTTGTGTAAATTTAACACCAAAAAGTTCAGCGAACCCACTATTATTTATCTGATCTAATATTGTACTTGTAGATATACTCATATTAAAGTAGTTTAAGATTTCATTAAAAATTGCATTAGCAAAATCATCTTGTCTAGTATTTAAAAGATTAGCATCACTAGAATTACTAATAAAAGCAGTTTCAACTAAAATAGCAGGCATATTAGAAAGTCTTAAAACGGCAAAGTTAGCTTCTTTATGCCCCCTATTAGATATACCAAATTTATTAGCTATTGCTCTAGATACATTTCCAGATAAAGTTTTAGTTGCTGTATTTGCAGTAGGATGAGTATAGCATTCGGTACCTCTAACTGATGAAGTAGCAGAATTAGCATGTATTGATACGAATAAGTCAGCTCCCCAAGCATTAGCAAGTCTAGCTCTTTCCTCTAAGCTTAAATAAGTATCAGTAGTTCTAGAATATTTTATTGATATTCCACGTCCGTTAAGTAAAGCACCTAATTTTGTAGCTATACTAAGAACAATATCTTTTTCTTTTAATCCATTTCCTACAGCACCAGGATCAGAACCTCCATGGCCAGCATCAATAAATACTTTTATTGAACCACCAGGTAATGTTCCACCGCCTGAAGATGAAGAAGAATTAAATAAAGCACTCCAAGTAGCAGGTCCTACTTCACCATCAGCAGTAAGCCCCTTAGCAGATTGAAAGCTGATAACAGCAGATTTAGTAGCATTACCATAATAACCATCAGCAGTACCACAGTTGTAGCCTAAAGAGTTTAATTTATTTTGAACCGCTCTAACATCATCACCATACATTAAAGGGGAAGTAACTTTTAATATTCTACTATATCCGCCATTATTAGAAGCAGAACTGTTAAATAAAAGCTTCCAAGTAGTAGGACCAACAACACCATCAGTGTCAATTCCTTTAGCAGACTGAAAACTAATAACAGCATTTTTTGTAGCATTCCCGTAGTAGCCATCAGCAGTACCACAGTTGAATCCTAAAGAGTTTAATTTGTTTTGAACAGCTTTAACATCATCACCGTACATTAAAGGTGAAGTAACCTTTAATAATCTAGTATAGCTACTCCCAGTAGAAGTTGAAGAAGAGCTAAATAAAGCATTCCAAGTAGCAGGACCAACTTCACCATCAGCAGTAAGCCCTTTAGCAGATTGGAAGCTGATAACAGCAGTTCTAGTAGCATTTCCGTAGTAGCCATCAGCAGTACCACAATTATAACCTAAAGAGTTTAATTTATTTTGAACAGCTTTAACATCATCACCTTGCATTAAAGGTGAAGTAACTTTTAATATTCTAGTATGAGTAGTTCCACCAGATACAGTGTCAAATAAAATATCCCAAGTTGCAGTACCAACTTGTCCATCAGCAGTTAAACCATTTTTATTTTGGAATGAAATAACAGCATTATAGGTAGTAGGACCCGCTATACCATCAACAGTACCAACGCTACAACCTTTTTTATTTAATTGAGCTTGAATTGTAGCAATTTCATTTTTTAAAGTATTCCAAGTAACATCACCTACTATTCCATCACTAACTAATCCATATTTAGATTGGAATTTCTTTACGGCAGTAAGTGTGCCATTTCCAAATTCACCATCAAAACCATTTGGTGAACAACATAAAATGTGTAATCCATATTGAAGATATTTAACATTATCTCCTTTATCTCCTAATTGTAATAACATAATTAATTTCTCCTTTTTAATAAAAATATTTATTTCAAAAGTTAACTTCTGTTTAATTTAAAATTCATTTAATTGACCAGTCATATATTTAAGAGTAAAAAAACGTTCAATTTGTAAACATGAAAAAAATAATTTTTTTATGTTTACAAATCGAACGTTTGTTTGCTTTTATATAAGTAGGGGGTGTTTATTTATGGGAAACACAATTTATAAAAATATAAAAGAATATAAAAAAGGCAATAAAGAAATATTTAGAGAGATTATAAATGTATTTAACCCTTTAATAAATAAACTTTCAAAATCAGTGAATGGAGAAGATACTAGACAAGATCTATTAGTACATTTACTAGAAATAATAAATAAATTGCCAGAAGAAAACAAATTTGAGGATGATAGAATAATATTTGCTTATATATCTAAAGCATTAAAGTATGAGTATATAAAATTATCTAAAAAAAATGATAAGATAAAAAATAGTGAAGTAGAATTAAATTTAGAAATTGAAATAGGGTATGAAGAGTTTGATTCAGAAGTTGAAGTTTTAAATTTATTTGAAGTATTGACAGAAAAAGAAGAATACATAATGAAATTAATATATATAAATTATTTATCCATAAGTGAAGTGGCAGATTATATGGGGGTATCAAGACAGGCAATAAATCAAGCTAAGAATAGAGCAATAAGTAAATTGAAAAAGGTGTACTTAACATAATAAAAAGCAGATATTAATTTTTTAATATCTGCTTTTTTATGTCTTCTAAATCATTTTTTATAGTTGGAAGAACTTCATTTAATTGTTGAATTATTTTTTGATAGTTTTCTTCTCGAATTTGATTTTGTTTTAAAATATATAGCAATAAATATCCAAATAACAAAGCAAAAATACCTTGAGTTGTTAGAAAATTAAATAATTCTGAATCCATAAAAATACACCTCCTTATATAAAATATAGAGCAAATAAATAGGGAAATAGTAAACATTAAAATTTGAAATAAATAAAAAAA
>NZ_JAASHD010000073.1:0-5140 GCF_019734375.1 Clostridium sp. K04 | reverse complement strand
CTTGGATACAAGACACCGTTAGAAGCATTTAACGAAGAACAAGCTAAGTGTTGCACTTAGCTTGACAATTCGTCATATTTTTCATACCAATTTTCTTGTTCTTCTTTTGTTATATATTTATTATCTTATTTACCTTATCTTTAATTTCATCACTAATATTCTCAGTTTCTTTTAATACAAATATTGATACTCCAAATTTAGTATTATATATGTCATTTATTCCTTCTATATCACTTTCATTAACTACAGCAACTGTTACATCAGTGTAATCCGTTGTACCAACTTATATAGTTTCTCTATCTGTGAAAAAATAACTTCTAGTTCTTTCGGTACAAGCAATCTTTAATGATTTCATGCCTATTCATCCTTATGTCTTTTTAGTTTATCTATTTATAATTTACTTAATATAAAAATTATATTATATGTATATTTTATTAATTAACATCATAATTATATATTTAGCAAATTTTAATGTAAATGCTATACTGAAAAACTATAATAAATAATTATAGCTAGCTTAAACCATTTCCTTAATTATAAAATAAATTTAATCAATTAAAATTAATACTAAAATTAAAGACTGCATAAAATACATATTTTTTAAATTCATTTTATGCAATCTTAATTATTTATATTATTTATTTTAAACTATATATGGTAAAATAAAAGTAAATTCTGTTCCTTCATTTAATTTACTTTTTACATTAATTTCTCCACCATGAAGTTTTATTACCGATTGAGTTAATGATAATCCTAATCCAATTCCATTTTTTGAATAACTATTAATTCCTTCACATCTATAAAAGGGTTTAAAAATTTCATCATAATCCTCTTCCTTTATACCACTTCCAGTATCTATTACTTTTACTTCAATAGTATTTAGATCTTGATAACATAATATATCTATACTTCCATTAATTTTGTTATATTTAATAGAATTTTCAATTACATTATAAAATGCCCTATATAACATAATTTCATTTCCCTTTATTTTATTTTTTATATTATATGAATTTAATTTTAATTTTATATTTTTTTTATTGGCAATAATAGATAAATCATCAACTATATCTTCTAATATCTCATCTATGCTAACAATTTCATTTAAAGGTGCATTTTCCTGTCTTATTATATCTAATAATGTTTCTATTATTAAATTCATCTTTAATATAGACTTTTCTACAACCGCCAAAGTTTTATCATATTCCTCTAAACTTTTACAATTACTGCTTTTTAAAACATCTATATTTGTTTTAATTACTGCTAATGGAGTTTTTAACTCATGTGCCACACTAGAATTAAACCTTTTTTGTGATGCAAATGCATTTTCTAATTTTGCTATCATTTTATTAAAAGAAATTGTAAGTTCTTTAATTTCATCATTTGCTCCCTTAATACTTAAATTGGAATTTAAATTATCCTCATTTATTTTTTTTATATTTTTATTTAATTCTACAATTGGAATTAAAGCATTATTTACTACAAAATAAGTGCACATTCCACCAATAGTTACTACTAAAATAAATGCAATTATTGAAAACCAATAAATTCTTGATGTTGTCTCTTCTATAGCTGATTCTATTGATATCTTATCAATTTCATCTTTAAAATCACCATTTAAATCTATTTTAATATCTTCTGTATTTGAATTAATTATTCCTTTTAGCTGTGGAACTGTATGCCTTACATCATAATTAATACTAAAAAGAAGAATTCCACTAGTTATTGTCATTATTAATACAGTAAATAATGTAAGTTTCCATTTTAACTTTATTTTTATATTATTCACTAGTTATACCTCCAAATAAATATCCAACTCCTTTAATTGTTTTAATCATATTTTCATTACAACTAACAGCTGTTAATTTTTTTCTAAGAGAATATACATGAACTCTTATTACTGTTGTAAATGGGTCTGTATTTTCATCCCAAACATGATTTATCAATTCTTCGGAACTTATAACTTTATCTTTATTTTGAACTAGATATTTTAAAAGTGAATATTCTTTCAATGTTAAATTAAGAACTATATCATCATATGTAACTTTGTGTTTAGATACGTCTATAGATAACTTTCCCTCTTTTAAAATTGAAGGTTTACTTTCAAACTCTCTTCTCAAAAGAGCTCTTATCCTTGCCGTTAACTCTAAAAAATCAAATGGTTTTACTAAATAATCATTAGCTCCTAAGTCTAATCCTTTTATTCTATCCTCAATTTCTCTATTTGCAGATACAATTATTACTCTTGTGTTTATATCTTTTTCTCTAAGCTTTTTTAATATATAAAATCCATCTACCTTTGGCAAATTTATATCTAAAACCAATAAATCATATGTATTTAAACTTAAAAAATCTAAAGCATCTTCTCCATCCATTGCTACATCAACGGCATAACCTTCATTTTTTAATCCTCTTTGTAGAGCATGTACTATATCAGCTTCATCTTCTACAATTAATAATTTCATCACATATTCCTCCTATTTTATAAATAAAATGGAGCTATCGCACCCTGAAAAATTATACACCATATATTGTACTATTTATTCTTAATGCGATAGCCCTATTTGTTAATAATTATAATATACAAATTTTAATTATACTACAAGGAGTTTATTATTATTATTATTATTATTATTAATTTTATTATTTTTTATTTTATTTATTCAAAACCTGCTGCCTTTACTTCTTCTCTGAATTTTTCATCAAAACCAGTTACTTCTACATTTTTTCCATCAACTGTTAAGCTTAACCCATTTTTAAGGTTTGCTAAATCCTCTTCACTTAATTCAAAAGAAATATCATCATTACTTCCTTGATAATTATTTGAATTACTAATTGAATTATTATAAGAATTATTATATTGATTACTATTTACTACTTTATCAACACCATTATTGGTATTTTTGTTACTATTATATGAACTTTCAGTTTTATTATTGCTTGATTTGCTTGCTACACTATTACTTGCTCTTCCTCCAGCAAAACTTAATAAACCTACTATTGTTAGCGCTAATACTCCAAATATTAATGATTTTTTCATATCTTATCATCCTTCCTTACATAAAACTTTTCTGATAACTTAATTTATTAATTATTTTATTTCTTAGGTTATCTCTTCTATGTTTTTATGATAACAAATCCAATGTAAAATCATCGTTAATTTTTAAAAATATTTATATATTATTTGTGAACTACTCTCCAATTATAGAAGTGGGAGCTTCTTGGTGAATATACCTAGCGGTAATAAATAAATATCTTTCCACCCAACTCACATTTACGGTGGAAAATAGGTGGAAAGATATATTTTTTAATACATATAAACTTTTATAAATGTCTATATTACTTAACTAACCTTACTACCGTCTCAGCATGTGATGACTGCCGTTCGTAGTTAAACTTTAGAAGGAATATATAGCTTTGTATATTCCTTCTTTTAAACCTATTCTATAACCTCATTAAATTTAACAAATAACGCCTTTAAACCTTCCATAAGTTTATTATACATAATCTCTGTTTCATCAAACCTATTTATACTAAGACTACTTACAATATTATTTTTTAATTTTTCAACTTCATCTGTTGATACTAAATGGAAGTATATAATTCTTAAATCATTTAATAAGTATAATGGAGCTATTATTTTTCTCAATTCATCTTCATCTGAAATATACTGACTTAATATAAACTGATAATATTTTATTGATTTCCATTGCTTATAGTTTTTATCTTTTTTTCCTACATTGTTTTCATAGTAATTTTTAAAATTAGATATATTAACAGCTTCAATCAATATTTTATGTAAAGCACTTATTACAGGTTTCACTTCTAAATCACTATGGTGTTAGTATAAAGTAGTGGACACATTAAATCGAACTAAGTAAAATAATATTTAGTTAAGAAAGGATGTGTCCATTATGGGAAAGGGCAGAAGATACGATCAAGAATATAAAGATATGATAGTAGAATTATTTAAGTCAGGAATGAGCTTAGCAGAGCTAAGTAGCGAATATGGCATTGCAAAATCAACAATTAACGGCTGGGTTAAAGATGTAAAAGAAATTAAAGTAGATGAAAATGAAGTTATGACATTAAAGGAAGTTAAGGCTTTAAAAAAAGAAATGGCAAGAATTAAAGAGGAAAATGAAATATTAAAAAAAGCTATGGCCATATTTGCAACAAGAAATTAGATGAATTAATAGAATTTATAAATAGCAATAAAAACAAACATGATATTAAGACTATGTGTACCGTTCTAGGCGTAGCCAGAAGCACATATTATAAATCTTTTGATAAAACTAAATCTGCAAGAGAATTAGAAAATGAGGAATTAAAATCAGCTATTAAAAGGATATATAAAGAGAATAAAGGCATATATGGTGCTCCTAGGATTCATCATATACTTGGTATAGAAGGATTCAATGTATCATTGAAGCGAGTTCAAAGACGAATGACTGAACTTGGCCTTTGTGCAGTAACTGTAAAAAATACAAACCTCATTCAAGTAAAAAGGTAGCAGAAGATTTAGAAAACGTTTTGAAAAGAGATTTTACTACTACTTCTATTAACGAAAAATGGGTAGGAGATATTACATATATTTATACTATCAAAGATGGTTGGTGCTATTTAGCTTCAGTTCTAGACTTATATTCTAAAAAAATAATTGGCTACGCTTTCGGTCAGAGAATGACTAATGATTTAGTTGTTAAAGCCTTAAAAAATGCTTATTACAGCCAATCTCCCGATAAGAATAAGCAATTAATATTTCATAGCGATTTAGGCTCTCAATACACTAGCAATGATTTAAGGGAGCTATGCAAAGAGTTTAATATTATACAATCGTTTAGTAAAAAAGGTTGTCCATATGATAATGCTTGTATAGAATCTTTTCATTCATTAATAAAAAAGGAAGAAATATATAGAAATACATACCGTACCTTCGAAGAAGCTAATATGGCTATTTTTAAATATATTGAAGGTTGGTATAACAGAAAAAGGCTACACTCTTCTATTAATTACATGACTCCAGATCAATGTGAATTATTAGCTAGAAGTGCAGCATAAAAAGGGAAAGTAGATAGATTTGTGTAAAAAACAAATCTATCTACTCTTTTTTTGTATGATTAGTTGGTAGATTTGGAAT
>NZ_JAASHD010000072.1:0-6236 GCF_019734375.1 Clostridium sp. K04 | reverse complement strand
AGCGGGTAGTGGGAATCGAACCCACCTTTCCAGCTTGGAAGGCTGGAGTATTACCGATATACGATACCCGCATATTTGAGATTTTAAATCTCTTATTTAACCAATTGAATATCCTCATTTTACTTGAGTTTCTTTTAGTTAAACTGGTCGGGGTGACAGGGATCGAACCTGCGACCTCATGGTCCCAAACCACGCGCGCTCCCATCTGCGCCACACCCCGGTAATCATCTTGTTTCGTTTCGCTACATCTCGCAGCGACAATGATTATTCTACATGATGATTTTTAATCCGTCAACACTTTTTTTAATTTTTTTTTATTTTTTTTATTTTATATCTCTTTTATATATGTAACTGGACTTTTTCCCTCAATTAAATCAATGTATCCTAAGGTTTTATCTAACCTTCCCATTCCTAATGAAATACTTCCTGGATTCATCAAAATTAATCCATCCTCTTCTTCTATAATAGGTATATGAGAATGTCCAAATAAAACTATATCTGCTCCAACTTCTTTTCCTCTGTAAAAGATAGAGTTGTATCCATACTTTACTCCATATCTATGCCCATGACACATAAATATCTTTTTACCTTGAAGCTCAATTAGCCTTTCTTCTGGATATAATCCTCTCATATCACAGTTTCCTCTAACAGCATATACTTCCCCTTTGAATTCCTCTGTAATTTCCCTTAGATCTTCTTCTCCATCTCCTAAGAATAAAAGTACATCTGCACTACTAATTCTTTTTTTAACCTTATCTATACTAATTCTATTTCCATGTGAATCACTGATTACAGCAATAAGCATAAAATCATCCTTTCCATTAAGTTAATAATTAATAGTTTATAGTTAATAGTTCATGTTGAAACTCCTTTCTGAGTTTCTTAAATAATATTCTAAAGTCTGCCTAAGCAGACTTTATTCCTTAACTATTAACTAAATTAAAGTATTTCTTTAAGCTTTTTAAGAGCATTTCCTCTATGAGAAATTGCATTTTTTTCTTCCGAGGAAGCTTCTCCAAAAGTCTTATTAAATCCTTCATAGAAGAATAATGGATCGTAGCCAAATCCACCTTCAGTTTTTAGCTCTTCAATAATGTAGCCATCAACCTCTCCACGAACTACTTTAGTTTCACCATTTTCATCAACTAATGATATTACACAAACAAATCTTGCTTTTCTATCATCACCCTTGAAGCCCTTCATTTCTTCTAGTAACTTAATATTATTTTTATAGTCATTCCCATGCTCACCAGCATATCTAGCAGAATACACTCCAGGTGCTCCATTTAAACTATCTACTTCTAATCCTGAATCATCAGCTAAAACTAAAAAATTATCTTCTCCTCTTTTTTTCAAATATGAATAAATTTCAGTAGCCTTTTTCTTAGAATTTTCTTCAAAAGTAATTCCATCTTCTTCTACATCTATGTTAATATCCATATCATTCAAAGAATATACCTCATACTCTAATCCATTAAGTATATCTTTAATTTCTTTTATTTTCTTAGAATTATTACTAGCTAAAACTATTTTTTTCATATTATTTTCCTTCTCCTGTTCCAATCCATAAAGAATCCATCTTTAAGCAATCTTTTTGTAATTGAATCATTTGCTTTATTCCTTTTTCCGCTAAATCTAATAATTCATTTAATTCTGCTCTATTAAATGGAGCCTCTTCGCCTGTACCTTGTATTTCAACAAACTCACCATCATCAGTTCCAATGACATTCATATCAACTCTTGCTATCGAATCCTCTTCATAGCATAAATCAAGTAGTTTTTCCTCTCCAACAATTCCTACACTTGTTGCGCATAAAAATTTTCTAATAGGATAAACTTTAAATGGTTTTTGTTTATGTAGTTTGTTCATAGCATCAACTAAAGCTACAAAAGCACCACAAATAGAGGTAGTTCTTGTTCCTCCATCAGCTTGTATAACATCACAATCTATCCAAATAGTTTTTTCACCTAAAGCTTTTAAATCAACTACTGATCTTAAAGCTCTTCCTATCAACCTTTGTATTTCCATTGTTCTTCCATCAATTTTTAACCTTGATATATCTCTTGGTTTTCTAGTTGCTGTAGAACGTGGTAACATATTATATTCAGCTGTAATCCAACCTTCTCCACTACCTTTTAGAAATGGCGGTACTTTCTCTTCTATTGATGCAGTACAAATTACCTTTGTATCCCCTACTTCTATTAAAACAGATCCTTCTGCATGTTTTATATAATTTCTTGTTATTTTTGCATTTCTAACTTGGTCATTTCTTCTTGCTCCACTTCTCATTAAAAACTCCTCCATTTCATAATTTTACTTACTATATATTAAATTTCTCCTTTTTTTAAAAATAATGCAACAAATTCTCACTTAACTCATAATATTAATATAAGGATTAATTAAGAGGTGAAGAATTTGAGATATATTGGGCCATTTTTTAGAATGAATAGCCTTTCTGAAAAGGAAATTAACGGACAACTTTTTTATTTATCTAAAGAAGCAGTAAAAACTATAGTACTACAATCCAAATGTGGTTTAGTTTCTAAAATAAAAAAGAATAAATCATCTTCCTCCATTGATATTACCACAAATAGTAATTTTTCTCCACTATTATGTGTTTACAGGAAGTCATCTGCAAACTTTATTCATAGTAAAAATTCAAATGGATTTGATGAAGATTCTTTCAAAAAAGAAATTAACCCAAGTACTAATGCTTTAATGACTTTATGCTTATTAGAATTGCTAGATTACTATAGAAGTTTTGAGAACATAGATAGTAGTAATTATGCCTTGTATGATTTATACAATAGTATATCTAAGGATCAACTTGAGTTTTACTCTTCAAACCTACGAAACGGTGAAGGAGTTTTCGTAGATAAGAAGAACTTGCTAGAAAATAATGCTAGAAACTTTAATTTAGTTGATAAAGATAATAAATTTAAGTTTTCAGATCAAGCTTTTATGATGCTTGCATATTATATGTTTTCTATTAAGAATCCAAAAGATGATGTTTCAGAATCATACGCGGAGTTTTCATTACAAATTTTAAACATGTTTTATGACTTTAAAGATAAATTATACGAATGCTCACTAGATGAAATTTGTAAAGTTCTACTATCATTAAATATTTTATATAGCTATAAAAACGATAATGAGCTTAAGGATTTTATAATAGATTTAGCTGATTATGCAATGTGTAAATTTGATGAAAAGGACTATTATGTTGACTCTTTAGATACATCTGCATTATGCTCATTAGTTTTAACCCTATCTTATAAACATACAAAAATAATATCATTTTTAGAGAAATCTACTGAAATAATAAATCGACTATACTCTTTATATGATGAGGATAAGGGTTCTTTTTATAAGTTATCATCAAAAAAAGAAATTAAATATTCCTGCTTTGATATTACATTTTACATTTTAGCTTTTATTATTTATGATGATGTATCTACTAATTCATCTGAGCATAGAAATATGATATCTACTGTTTATAAAAAGTTTATAATAAACTCAGGAATAATTTCTAGTTGGCCTGAGGCACCTACATTAGATGATTATGAACGTTATCGAGGCTTTACTTTAAGCTCAAAAGATATGGTAGATGAAAGTTATTTTAGAATGCCAGATATCCCTACCCCTGAAAGCACTGGGGTTGCACCAATATTTAACAAGTATGTTACTTATAATAAACGTAAAGATACATTTTCTAATACCAAAAATACATTTGATAGTTACAGGAATTTTTTAAACTTCTTCTTACTTATTCACTTATTTAAAGATGAATATATGACTGAACTAGGATTAATTCCTGTTGAGGTCGCAGATAATAATGATATACGCGATGACAACTCAACTACTATTGAAGAATCCGAAAACTCAATTCCTAAGGTTGAAGCAGATATTGTAACAGAAGTTCCATCTGATGAATTAACATCTAATTCTGTTGATAATACATTTATAACTGTTGATGAATCAATTTTAACTGAATTAAGCGATAGTGATAAAAATAATAATGAAGCTAACCCACCATTATCTAATTAATAAAATAAAGTCGGCTTATGCCGACTTTATTTCACTTTACCTATTTATTTAATAGCACTGAAATCTATATTGCCATTACCATCTAGAATATTTTCATCTTCAGTATCATTAAC
Organism: Clostridium sp. K04; assembly: GCF_019734375.1. Taxonomy (NCBI): domain Bacteria; kingdom Bacillati; phylum Bacillota; class Clostridia; order Eubacteriales; family Clostridiaceae; genus Clostridium; species Clostridium sp. K04. Next base: position 2,075 of record NZ_JAASHD010000072.1, on the reverse strand, counting down.
TGCTATAGTATTATTATAAAATAATAGTGGTAACACTCTATAATTATTAAAAAGCTCTTCTTCTATCTCTGCAAATAATTCTTCTTTTTCAGCCTTAGAATTAGAATTATTTATCATATCCCTTTGACTTTTGGGAAGAAAACTTGATATTGTCGCAAGAAGCTGTTCATCATCTTCTAACTTAGCATATACATTTACTAATGCAATATCATAATAATTTTTTTCACTAATTAAATTCATATCATCTTCAGTAAGCAAATTGCAAACTAAAGTTATATCTGTATTTTCTTTAAACCACGCTGTTAAATAATCAGTTATATCTTTATTTTGTAAGCTTTCTTTTGCTACAAGGACTATTTTACTTGGCATCTCTACATCACTTTTGAAATTAACCATAACATTTCTGCTTTGCAACTTTGTTAAATCATCCTTATCCTCTCTAAAATAGCTACACTCAGCTAATTCAAGAAGTAAATCATTTTTATTCTGATATTCTTCTATAGCTTTACTAATCAATCTATATATTTCATTTTTGACTTGATTTGAAAAATTTTCATTATTCCCATTAAAAGCTAAGTAAACAGCTTCATCAGATGGACTTTCTACTAATTTCCCCTCATCTTTAAGCCTTTGTAATTGACTTGTAGGTGGATTCATAACAATATCTCTTTCACCTATTTCAAAAGCAGCTAATGCCAAATCTTCACTATCATCCTTAACTAAATGTATTGTTTGAGCCAATTCTGCATTTGAATTATCAGCTCTCTTTAAAATTATTTCAGAATCACTCATTGAAGAAATATAATAGTTGCCTGAATATGTAATGGAACTATAATTTTTATCTATATCCTCCCAAAACAGCAACTCTTTTCTTACTCGATACTGTGGCTTAGTTAGTTCCTCAATAAATCCATCATCCTTTGAATTCAATCTAATTTTCAAACTATCTTCAGTACTAGTTATAGCAACAGTATTTGAAAATGAATTACTACTATTTATATAATCTTTTACACCAAATACATTTAATAATGCAGAAATTTCACTTTCTTCCGTAATTACTTCTCTAAAAAAATCTACAATATCGTTAGGGGTAATCTTACTGCCATCACTCCAATAAATATCATCTCTAATTTTAAATACATACTCTAATCCATCATCACTAACAGTGTAGTCCTGAGCTAAAACTGGTTTTATATTACCCTCAGCATCTAACTCCACTAAGCCTTTGCTTGTAGCACATACTATATCTTGTTCTCTTTTATTTAATTCACCAATAGATTTTAAATTTTCTGGTATACTTGTTATTGAATAAACAATATCTGCAGTATTACTTTCACTTTCCTGTGGTGTCCTATCTATAAAACTTAATAATATAATTATTGTTACAATCGAAACAGAAATAGTTGCTATTATCTTTTTCAAATTTATTTCCCCTCTCTTGTTATACTTTTCTATAATTATAGACATAATTATAGAGAATTAATCTTTTTCAATAATAAGTAAATTATTTTTATAGAAATTTTCCCAATTTATGATATAATCATTTAAGTAAGATTCAAAATTTTACATTTTGTCAATCGAACTTAACTGATACCCTAAATCTTAGATTTAGAGTAGTAGAAGTTACACTGTGTGTACTAAGCCACTGAAAGAAGCTTAGTTTCCTTTTATATTTTTATGGAGGTACTAATTATATGACAACTGCAATGCAAATAGTTCAAATAATATTTCAATCAGTAGCAATAATATTTATGATTTGCTTTATGTTCATTGGAATATGGTCTTTCATAGCTTTTTTAAAAATGCTTAAAAATCAAAGAATTCAAACATTTTTACTTGAAAAAATAAATAAAAGTATTTCAGCACTTGAAAATGATACAAAAAAAAATGATCCACTTTATGAACCTGAGTTCTTAATGGATGATTCAATTACTAACGATGATGATAACATTATAAAGTTTGATGATAATATAATATAAAAAAGTAGTTACAAATGAATTGATATGCTCCCTTTATAGTAGACAGTTAAAATAATAAAACTGTCATTACTATAGAGGGAGCAATTTTTATGGGAA
>NZ_JAASHD010000071.1:0-6609 GCF_019734375.1 Clostridium sp. K04 | reverse complement strand
AAAATCTGAGTGATATAAAAAATCTTGGCCATAAAGGCCTTGATATATAAGGGTTAAGAAATATGATTAACCCTAAAGTAATTATATTAAGTAGTGGTTTGCCTGAAAAACTTAAAAGTAAAGAAACAATAGTCTTTGAAAATAGTAATATACTTGAAATAGATTCTCTTATTTATAATTTTCAATCTATGGTAGATAACTTAAGTAACATGATTTTAGAAGCTGAAATAACAAATAAAAAACTAGAGGAATCAAGAAAATTACTATTTAAACAGGCAAATTATGATTATTTGACTGAATTACCAAACAGACAATATTTTATTGAACATGCCCAAAATACAATAAACGAATTTTCCAATAACAACTTATATAATGGAAAGAATGGAATAGCTATATTATTCCTTGATTTAGATAAATTTAAAATTGTAAATGATACATTAGGTCATTCAGCTGGAGATAAACTTCTTCAAATAATTGCAAAAAAAATGAAGGAAATACTTAATTCTTATGATAGTAATTCAGCTTGCGTAGCACGTTTAGGTGGCGATGAATTTGTCATTCAATTGATTTATAATGACAAATATGAAATCGAAGAGTTATCAACTAAAATTATTGAAACGATAAAACAACCAATTAATTTAGATAGTTCTACAATTACTGTTGGTGTAAGTATAGGAGTTGGATTATATCCTGAAGATGGAAATGATATTGAAAGCATTTTTATAAAATCAGATACATCGATGTATAAAGCTAAAGCTTCAGGCGGAAATGAAGTTTATATTTAGTATTTCTATATTTTAAGGAGAAAAAACATGATAAAACGACTAACACTTATAATTTTTTTAATATTTTCTTTATCATTTATTGGTTGTAGCTTTAATGATAAAAATACTACTGCTGATGAACTTATTTCACCATCGTTAAGCGCTGAAATTCCATCAGCAGATGAAAATAAAAATGCTACAGAATTTACATTAAATGTTTTATGTCATTCATATGATCATGATAAAATTAAGGACATATTTAATTCATTATATCCTAAAGCTACTATTAATATTACAGGAATGGATACTATGGATGCCAATGCAATAATTAATGCAGTTGCCGCTAATTCCGAAAACTCTCCCGATCTTATTATTTATTCATTAGATTATATAGGGGAATTTAATGCAATTAATGCTTTTGAAAACCTATTAAACGACTCATATTCTTTTGATAATATAAAAAATATTTTTCCTGAATCAGATATAAATTCTTGCATGTCAATGGATAAAAGTAAACTTATTGCCCTTCCATTTACACAAGCTTCTACAGTAACTTATTATAGGGCTGATATTTTGGAAGAACTCGGAATACCAAGTGAGCCTGAAGAATTAGCTCTAGCCATGGAAACTGCAGAAGGTTGGTTAGAAATTGCTAAGAAACTTAAAGAAAAAAATATTTATGCTCTTCAATGGAAAGATGCTTTTGTAAAGCTAACATTAAATTCTCAAGGAATCTTTGATTATAATATGAATTTAAACATTGAAAATGATAAAATGAGAGACGCCCTTTTAATTGCAAATGAAGCTTATAATTTAGGATTAATATCAAGATTAGATTTATGGACTGATGAAGGAAGAAATGCTGTACGCAATGGTGAAATAGCTATGATTCATTTAAATAAATGGGGAGAAGATTATTTAAAAGAAACTACACCAGACACTATTGGTAAATGGCGTGTTACTAGATTACCTCTTGGTTTATATAGTTCTGAAAATACAAATGCAATATCTATCGTTGCTACAAGTAAATATAAAACTCAAGCATGGAAATTAGCTAGAGCTCTTATACTTGATGAAAATAACTATTATAAATCAATTACATATGATAAAAGTAAATTTTTAGGAAATCAAGCTGCAAATCTTTTATATAGAGATATTTCTAACAATCTTCCTTTAATTAATAAAACAATGTTAGACGATACAGTATCTTCCATACTATTAGAAGCAGTAAATAATCATACAGACAAGACTCTTGATATTGATAATTTTCTTTCCTCTATAAAAGTAAAAATTACTAATCAAATAGGTACTGAACAAGATATCTTATATAATTATATCAATAATTAAGAATGTGACTACATCGGATGATGTAGTCACATTCTTAATTTATATATAATCTATTTTTAAATATTATATATAAACCCATGATAACAATAAAATTTGTTATTATTGGTTTTATAACTTTATTTAAAATGATTTACCCCTTCTACTATTATTTATATAATTTATTCCTCTCATTTTAAATCTTTCATATTCATTTATATTATAAAAATGGTTTAAATCTGATACTAAAAATAATCCACTCATTATTAAATATTTTAAATCATTTAAATTATTTTTTTCTTCATCATTTGCAGCAACAATCTCATCACTTTCAAACTTCAAATCTTCATAATTCTTTAATGCTATTTTTAAATTCATTTTCATCTGTTCTTCAGTAAAATTTTTAAAATCCTCTTTTATAGCTTTCTCAATAAAAGCTATAAATTCAGTATTTATCTTTGCAAATTTTTCGTATGTACTAATCAAACTCATATCTTACCTCTTTCATTTTTAATTATTATTGGTTTTATTATATATTAATAATTAAAATTTTAAAACTTAAAAAAGATACTATTATTTAAATTAATAACAATATCTTTTTATGTAAATCTAACTTTCTATTTCAAATTAATTTGTCCCTTATTCTTAAATTTTATTAATGTATACACCTCATCAAAAGTTAATAATATTATTAATAAAATTGCTAATATAGGCCATATAGGTTTTACTATACTATATATTCTTATTATTAAAAAAGGTTGTAAAAACTCTATAGTCAAAATACTAATAATAGTCCATGCTATAGAAAATCGTAAGCATATTATTCCTTTGTAATTATATCTTTCATTAAAATAATCCCAATAATCCTTATTAAAATATTTTCTCATTATAATACCCGTTGTGTATTCAACAGTAGTAGGAATAACAATTGATATAAATAATAAAAATATCTTATTAGGAAAAGCATTGTGTAATTGAATAATCCACGCCATAGCAATTGCATACATAGGCTTAAATGGTCCAATCAAAAAACCCTCTTCTTTATAATGTCCAGTAACTGCGTAACTAAAAACATTTTCTAATATCCATCCTAAAAATCCATAAATAAAAAAATTATACAAAAACTCCATATTGCTTCCTCCTTAGTATGTTTTTAGTTTTACTCATCTTTTTTAATTTATTCAAAACTCTGTTTATATTCTTATATAAAAAGAGCTCAAGAATATCTAATATTTAGATATTCTTGAGCTTGTTATTTTTATATTTTCCTACTAAAAAACTTTTTTTCATCACTATCAATAGCCTTAGTTTTTATTTTACTTTTTAAATTTGCTACTATTTTATCTTTTATTTTATATGGTATATCTAAAACTTTTTTTATCCTATCCTCACTTACTTTATTCATAAAATAAATTATTACTTCACATATAACCATAGCCCCTATAATATCTGCTACGAAATGTTGCTTTATAAAAACCGTAGATAAAATTATTAATGACCCTACAATTTGTGTATAATAAAAATTTTTCTTGTTTTTTCATATTTAGTATATCGCATTATAAAATAGGTTGTTAATGCATGTAAAGATGGAAAGCAATTTACCGATCTATCAGCTGAATAAATAATATTAACTAAATAATTCAATACATTTGAATTTTCAATATTGGGTCTAATAATTTCTGTTGGATAGATATAATAAATACAGTAGCATATTCCCATTCCAATGAAAAATGATAAAAATGTTCTCATGTAATTTACTCGAGATTGTATTAATATAATTATAAATCCTATTACAATATACACATACCAATATACATATGGAATTATGAAAATTGAATTAAATTTCATAACTTTATCAAATATAGTCGCTAGATTATGTCCATTTTTAGTAATTGTACTTGCTATATAATAATTTATATTTATTAATGGTATAACCATAAACCATACTAAATCTAAAGTTCTTATTTGTATTTTATTGTTTACCTTTATTGTATTTAAGTTAATTTCCACCACTCCGCCCTCCAAATACTTAAATTTACATTTTATCTATTTTTATACTACTATTATAATACTATCTTACTCACTACTTTTCTATATAAAACAAAAAAATAACCAATTTCATAATAAATTGGTTATTTTTTATTATTTAAGTTTTAATAAATTTAACTATTTAATAATCTAAACATCTCTGCAACTGATTGCTTTATATTATCTGGAAGATTTTCTAAAGCTTTTTTTCTTTTTTTCTCATCTTGAATTTGTGCTATTCTCATTACTTCTTGTTGTAAACCAGGAGTTCTATTAAACTCTGCAACTAGTTTATTAAACCTATTAGCAAAATTAGGATCTTGTTTCATTTTTCTATCAATTTTCATGATTAATTCATATGGATTCATTTACCTTTAATCTCCTTGAATTCTTTCTAATTTATAATATTCCTTATATTTGTATATGTTCACAATAAAATTTTATCTATTAGTTTATTCTCTGTTTATAGCTTTGCATAAACTAATACTACTATTGGATAAAATACTATAGGAATTCAACATAAGGAGAGTTTATGATATGTATAATACAAATGAAAAATTTAAATTTAATAGGATTTTTAATTTTAACTTAGTCAATAAATCTAAAACAACACATAAATATCGAATTTATTCTTTAAAAAAACTTACGATTTTTCTATCTTCTTTTTTTATTATGATTAATATTTTTTATTATAATTTAAATTGTGAAGTGAATTCAAATCCAACTGAAAAAATTGTTTATTTGACCTTTGATGATGGTCCTAGTAAAAATACAGAACTAATACTTGATATTTTAAAGGATAATGATGTTCATGCAACATTTTTCATTATATCACCTTATATAGAGCCCCATATTAAATTTGTAGAAAGAGCATACAAAGAAGGGAATGCAATTGGCAATCATACCGCTGATCATGAGTTTCAACACATCTATACCTCAGAAGAAGCATTTTTTAATAACTTTGAAAAGCAACAAAAGTTCATTAAAGAAACAACCGGTAGTGATTGTACAATTTTTAGATTTCCTGGTGGGTCTCATAATACTATTGTAGCTAATTCTAGAGGTAAAGACTTTACTAAAAACATAACTAAAAAGCTTAATGAACAAGGCATAAATGTTTATGACTGGAATGTAGATTCTGGAGATGCAAAAGGAAATAATATACCTGCCGAAACACTTATTCAAAATGTTGCTAAAAACATTAAAGATAAAGAGGGTAACTATAAAAATCCAGCTATTATTTTAATGCATGACTGTATGACAAAAACTACTACAGTAGAAGCTTTACCAGGAATAATTAAGCTACTAAAAAATGAAGGATATACATTCAGAACATTGAAATAATTTAAGATAAAAAAATGTTAAATCCAAACTAATATTTAGTTAAGATTTAACATTTTTACTAAATTAATATTCTATTCCTGCAGCTGCTATATTTTCCTTATCTCTTGATGAACAAGGAGTAACACCATATGTCATTTTGCAATAAGGACAATTATCAACTAATTTTTTCATTGTAAATGTCTTTCCACAACTACATTCTATTTCATGAGGAGTTGCTAAAGGGAAGTCTGCTTTTCCTTTACTTCTAACTAAGTCAACTACTGATTTCCCATCTTTTTTATTCATATTTCCGCATCCACAGCTCATTTATTTTTCCTCCTTAAATATATAGATGTATTATAATCTTAATTATACAAATAATTAATTATTATTTCAGTAACATTTGTTACATTATTTCTTATTAAATAATAATTTTTATTGTATATTTTCATTTAATAATATTTCTACTATCAATATTATTATCTTCTATTTAATCACTTCCTATTACTCCTTTGCTAATTTATCCCTCCAAGCTTTATTTACATAAATAACTTTTGATTTTATGTACACATTGTTTTCTTCTAAGAATATATTATAGTATATTACGATAAACTTAGGAGGATAAATTCATGAGCGGAAGAATAGGAAATTGTATTTTTAAGACTGGGTATAATGAACAAATAGATGCAGTTGTTAAATTACCAAAAGAAACTAGAAGCTGTATATTTGGTACAGTACTTGATGAAAATGGACTACCTGTAGCTGATGCAGTAGTTAAATTACTCCAAGTTAATGATAAGTGTGACTATCCAATTCCATTAACTCATACTTTCACTGACGATAATGGCCAATTCTTATTAGGTCCTTTATGTCCAAATACAACTTATATGTTAAAGATTTTTAAAGATAATACTCAAATTATCCGTAAATGTTTAAAGGTTAGTTGTTTTAAAGGATCTTGTATAAGTGCTGCTACTGCTGGAAGCGACAATGAATCTACTGGTTGCGGATGCTAATTTTAAATTGCAACTCATAATTTTATACAAAAGATAAATAAAAGGGACTGTAAAATAGTCCCTTTTAGTTTATATTTCGAGACTGTAGATAATTTTGTGTAATATAGTTTCTTATAAATCAAATATTACTGGAAATTTTGATTTCCAGTAATATT
>NZ_JAASHD010000070.1:0-6991 GCF_019734375.1 Clostridium sp. K04 | reverse complement strand
ATAAGTTTTAGTTTGCAAATTTTCCATAGAAGATTTGCTCCGTAAAGGACATCTTTAAAGGTGTCCTTTTATGATATAATGATTAAGTAAACTAAAACTTAAATACATTTAAAGGAGAAATAGTATATGGAAAAAGAAATATTAGAAATTTTGAAGTCTATTCAATTAGATATTAAAGGGTTAAAAGATGAAGTTAAAGACTTAAAAGAGGGTCAAAAAATAATTGAAAAGAAGCTTGATGGAGTTGTAGAGCAAACTGCTGATTTAGTAGAGTTTAGAAATGAGATATTAAATAAAGTTGATGGAATAAGAGAAGATCTATCGACTGTTGAATTAGTTACGGCTAATAATTATAAAGATATTGCAAAGTTAAAAGCAGTAAAATAGAAAAAATGAAAAATTGAAATTTCATGATGTCTATGAAATTTCAATTTTTTTTATTTTTTAATAGATGAATTTAAATTGAATTTTGTTATTAAATTAATTATTGAACAATAGTTAGAAAAATGTTATCATTAAGTTAATAAATTAATTAATTAACGGAGTGAGTATTTATGGCCAGAAAAACTATTAAAGGATTAGAAGAAATTATTGTAGATTTAGAAAAGCGTTTAAATGAATATAAGGATATAATTAATGCTAGGAATAAACAAATAGAGCAGATGGAGAATATCACTGATGATAGTTTTGAAAATAGTCCAACGTATAGGCAAATGGATAAGCAGATAGACTATTTAAAAACTGTTATAAAAGGGCATGAAATAAGTATTAAAGATAAAAAAGATACTATTAAAAAGAATAGGAATACTATCCAAGAGCTGTTTAAAGAAAATGAAGGGTTAAAGAGTGAAAATAACCAATTAAAAGGAGAGATAAATAATTTAAAAGCAGAAATAGAACAACATAGAGGAATTGTAAAAAGGCTAGAAATTTCAATTGAAAACCCAAACAACGGTGTTAATAAATTAAAAAATGAACGTGGGGCTGGAAGAAAAGAAATGTTTACTGAGGAGCAAAAGGCTAGAGTAAAAATGTTAAGATTACAAGGAAAAAGTTACAGAGCTATTGCTAAAGATATGAATTGTAGTGTTGCTACTGTTCATAAAATAATTAACGAACAAAAATGTTAATAAATTAATTAAATAACATTTGTTTGCTAATTAATTTATTAACATAAATATAAATAATTAAAGGGGAAAAAATACGATTTTACGTTAAAGTTTACTAGAGCTAAACTTATAGTGGTGTTTTTACCCCTTACAAATGGCTTAAAACCGTAAAATTTAAAATATAAAAATAAAAAAACTGCGTAGAAGCTTAATTCTACGCAGTTTTTTATTATCAGTATATAAACAATTTATTTGATACATAGCATTAATATATATGATTGATTATTAAAAATAATAAAAGTATAAAAAATAATTTGACGAAAAATGTTACAAAAAATTATATATGAAAAGTAAAATTTTAGCTGGAGCAATTGCATTAGCTCTTATGTTAACACCTACTGTTGCATCTTATGCATCAGAAAATATTAATGATAAGGAAGTATACTTAGAGTGCGATGACTGTATTAAAGATAATGATATAGAAATAACTCTATGTGAAGAACATGCTAAAGAATTAAATAATAATGATTTAGCACGTTGCGGTGGAGATGTTGGATTAGCTACAGGCCCTAATGGTAATGTAGTGAGCAGTCCTGTTAGAAGTTGGTATGATGCTCCTTTATATCCTAATTTAGGAAATTATTATTTTACTACTAGACAAAAAGTTGGTACAAATACACATAGTATGGTTGGTATATGGAATAATAGATCTTCTTCAAACTATGTTACAGCTTGGATTGAAGATGGAAGTGGTAAGAACATAACTCAAAATAGTTGGCAAAATTTAAACACCCAATATACTAATTATTATTATCAAATTAATACTCCAGGAGCTTACTATAAGCAATCTGTAAGACTTGGAATAGAAAGTCATAAGGCTATGACTTATACAGGATATTGTGATGGAGTTGTAGATTACCATTAATAATATTTTTTAAGGATTAGAAATAGAGTATTTTCTTAAGTGTAAAGAAAATACTCCTATTTTATTATTAAGATATAGTTGATTGATATTTTTAGCTCATAAGGCTTTGTTATATCATGTCATTAGATTTATAAATAATATTAATTTATAGGGAGATTTTATGAAGGAGAAGTTAGACGATATTAAATTGTTAAATTTAATAAAATTAAATATTATTAATTGTTTTAGTAGCAAAAAATTTAAATTAATATTTATGATATTATTATTTTTACCTTTATTACAATTTTATTTATCATGTTTTAAGTTTTATGGAGTAACTAATTTTAATGTAATGCCATCTTATAATATGGGAATTATTAATGGAGTATTTTTTAGGAAAATAATAAAATTATATATCATGACATTACCTTTAGTATCCTCATTATTATGCTCTGATTGTTATTATAATGATAAAAAGAATAATTTACATAAATATATTATTGCAAAATGTGGTAGGGATATATACTTTATTTCTAAGGTGTCAACAGTAATAATATTAACTTTTTTTACAGTTTTTTTTGCTCTATTATTAAATGAAATATTGATTTATATAGCATTTGGAAATATAGGAGTATTAGGAACTAGTTACAAAAAAATAGATAATGAAAATTTTATTTTTTCAAACTTAAAAAATTTATATCCATATTCATATATTTTAATTGTAATTTTAATAAATTCAATAGTTGCTTCTATTATGGCAACAATATCATTTTCTCTTAGTATACTTACTAAATATAATATTTTAACTATTAATGTTACAGTATTCATTTTTTACATTATTCATTGTATTTTATTTGAAGCTTTTGGATTGAATGACTTTCTAATTCAAAACTATCAATTCGGATTAGGAAATAATAATTTATTATTTTTAACAATATTAATTTTAATATATGCCAATATTGTTTTATTTAGAAAATACAAGAGTAAAGATTTTTTATGATATAGGAGGAATTATGAATTTACACTTTAAAAATATTTGTAGAAGTAAGGTTTTTATTATATCTCTTATTTCGATTATATTTATAGAATTTATTTCTACAAAGTCTACACGGGAAGTTGAAGCCACAACTAACTTGAATTTTTATTTTTCTGGAATAAGTGTGTTTTATGCATATGGAATTGTTATTTCTTGTTTTATAGCATTAAAATACAATTTATTAAAAATATTTGAAAATAAATCAATACTTATTAAAAGTAAAAGTGTATGTAATTGGTTCAAATATATAGATATTAATTCTAATATTTTGATTATGATTACTATTGCTTCATTTTGTTTACCACCAACTATTATTGGAATAGTTTATAGAGGCATTTATATTAAAGAAATTTTAGTTATTTCATTTTCTATAATAGTACAAATAATGGGATTAATGATTATTGATCAAATATTTAATTTTATATATATAAATAAATTAAATAAAACATATTCAGCTTTATTAACATTAGCTTTAGTAATATTACCAGAATATATATCTAAATATTTAATTAAGTTTAATACTATAACAGATTTAGTTTTTATTGATCCTAATAATATTTATAATTTAAAGTACATAACGTATGTAAGTATATTAAATATAATTTTTATATCAATAATAAAAGTTATAAATAAAAAACTTATAGATTCTATAAATAAAAAAGATATAAAATTTTAAAATAAATAATCTTTGATAGGAGTTAATAATGAGTTATATAAAAACAATTAATTTAAAAAAGAAAATAGATAATGATATATTACTTAAAAATATTAATGTAAATATAGAAAAAGGTAAAGTATATGGATTTTGGGGAAAGAATGGTTCAGGGAAAACGTTACTTTTTAAAACAATTTGTGGGTTAGTAAAACCTACCGAAGGTAAAATATATATAAAAAATAAAGAGCTAGGAAAAGATATTGAGTTTCCTGATTCTTGTGGAATATTAATAGATGGACCAGGTTATTGGCCAAATAGGACAGCATTTGATAATCTTAAATTATTATTAGAGATGAATAAAAATAATTTATCAGATAATGAAATAAACTCTTTATTTAAAGAGATTGGATTGGATGAATATAAAAATAAAAAAATAAAAGAGTTTTCATTGGGGTTTAGACAACGTTTCGGAATTTGCCAAGCTATTGTAGGGAATCCAGAGCTAATAATTTTAGATGAACCATTTAATGCAATTGATGAAGAGTCTATAAGTGAAATTAGTAATATTTTAATATCCCAAAGAAATAACGGAGCAACTATATTAATTTCGAGTCATGATAAGGATGAATTGAGGTCTATATGTGATTATGTTTATATGTTAAAAAATGGGGAAGTTATTGATTTATTAAAAATAGATGAGTTTTAAGGAGTAAATATGCAATTTATTAAAAATAAAAAATTTACTGTTTTAATATTTTTATTTATTATATTAAGTTTTATTATAGCAATATTAACAAGAATATCAATAAATGAAGAAAGTAATTTATCAGAAGTATTACAGAAACTTAATAATTATCCATTTTACCCTAATTATGAGGAGGATATTAAAATGGAAAGTTTTAAAGAGCTTCAGGAAGAGAGTGATATTATAGCTATAGTAACACCTACAGGTGATAGTGTTATTTTAGGAGATTCAGTTATAACTAAAGTAAAAGTTGATAATATACTTAAAGGAGAATGTGAAGAGTATTTAAATATTATTGAACCAGTATCATTATTTTATGAAAATGTTGAAGAAGGTAATTTAAGTTATGTATCAAGTATAAATGGATATAATTTTATGAAGCAAAACAAAGAGTATATAGTATTATTAAATAAAGCGAATAATGTAGATTATTCAGATGAATTATATGTTTACCATAATGTATATTTAGGAAAGTTTCCTAAAGCATATAAAGATATATCTTATAAAATATATGATGATATTGATATATATAAAACGATAAATTCGTATGAGCAAGTATTTGATAATATTGAGGCAGTGAACTACTATAAAGACATATATAATCAAATTATATTTGAGTATAAAATAAATTAAAAGGTTTCAAAAATTTTTGAAACCTTTTTTATATTAAATAACTCTATAAGTATATAAGAATTAATAGGAGGATTAAGTTTATGGAGGGAATAATATATCAGTATGACAATATAAAAACTATAAACTTAAATGAATATGACTTAATTGTTAAATCAATTAATAGTGATTATGATTCATTTGCAAATTTAATGAAACTTCATAAAAGGCATTTATATCAAATGGCATATATCCATACACGTGACAAAGATATGGCATTAGATATAATTCAGGAGACTACAATTGTTGCATTTAAAAATATAAAATCATTAAAAGAACCATTAGCATTCAAAAAGTGGATAACTAGAATATTGGTTAATATTACTATTAGTGAGTTAAAAAAAAGAAAAAAAGTAATACATATAGATAATTATGATGTTATCAATAATGATGATATATTTATTAATAATAAATCGATAAACATTGATGAGAAACTTGATTTATATAATGCGGTTGATTTACTGAAAAATAATTATAAAACAATAATTATAATGAAATACTTTAATGATTTAACAATTAAAGAAATAGGATATACATTAAATTTATCAGAGAATACTGTAAAAACAAATCTAAAGAGAGCAAAAGAAGCTTTATTCAAAATTTTAAAGGAGGGATATTTAAATGATTAATAGAGATTTAGATAAAATAGAGATTCCTGATAATATAGATGAATTTATAGATAAAGGTATAAATAAATTAAAAAGGGAGAAGGAGAAAAAGGTGAAGAAGCATTATTTAAAAGTTTGTAGTATGATTGCAATACTATCTATATTTATAATAGGAGCATTTTTTAATTCTAATTTAGCGAGTGCAAGTGAAGGAAATGCATTTGAAAGTATATTTAAGTATTTTGAAACTAAGTTATTATCGAATTCAAAAATATCTGATATTGAAACAAACGTAAATCAAACTATTAATTCTAATAATATAAACATTACTATTGAAAGTGTGGCTTGTGATGATAATTATATAAGTATTTCATATAAAGTTTTAAATAAGGATACATTTAACATAAAAGAAAGTGATATTCATAAAGTATCATTACAGGGTCAGATAAAATATACGGATTCAGAAAGCAGTATTTCCACTTTTACGGATAATTTTTCATTTATTGATGAAAATACTTTGCTTATAGTGGAAAAATATAGAATAAGTGATTTGTTTAATGGTGCAATACCAGTTGATGAATTTAATTTAGAAGTAAAATTAAACTCTATTGAAATAATTATGGTTGATGAAATAGATTCAACTAATAAAACAAAAGAATATAATGGAAGCTGGGAGTTTGAAGTTCCCGTAAAGAAGGATTTATCAGAAAGTAAAAATATAGATATAAAAAATATAATAACAGATGGTACATCAATAGAAGATATAGAACTTACACCATATGAATTAAAAATTACAGTAAAACGTGATAAAAATCTTCCAAAAGCAATAGTCACTTTTAAAGATAATAATGGAAATGAAATAGAAAACATATCAGGACATAGAATAAATGATGAAACTATAATACAAACATTAAATCTTCCTAATGTTAATGCAGAATATTTAGTAGGTTATATTAAGTATGTTGATGAAATTCATAATGATACTTGTATTAGTTGTAATGATGATAATACACATTCTCATGAGATAGAAATGGAAGAAAAAATATATTTAAATAACTGATAATAGCAATATTTTTATGTAGTAGTTTATGTGTGGGGGTAATGCTACAAGTTATAAGAGAGTTGAATATTTAACTCTCTTTTTTATTTTATATGATATTAAATTTTATTATAAATTTAATATACAGTATGAGACTGTAGATAATTTTGTGTAATATAGTTTCTTATAAATCAAATATTACTGGAAATTTTGATTTCCAGTAATA